>JBFHIN010000101.1:0-6904 GCA_041596415.1 Crocinitomicaceae bacterium
AAAACTAATTAAACGCATAATGTAAACTCAATAAATAATTTCTTCCTGGCATCACGTAATTCTTAATGACAGCATAACTCTCATTGCTTACGTTCTTCACATTAAATTGAACAATAAGCCTATTTTTCCTCATCACAAATTCACGATTCAATCCAATATCCACAATAAAAAACGATGGAAGTTCATTCATAGTAATGTTCTCATTCAAGGAATAGCGCATGGAATTGAACTGAAAAGAAGTGATCCATCCAATTTTATGGATCATAATTCGCGTGTCGTTGTTCAACACAATACTCGGAGAATAGGCCAATTGATGACGGTAAGTAGGTAAATTAGGTGAGGTTACATCAATAACCCGTTGAAACGTGATGTTACTGCTATTAGCCAGTGAAAAATTTACCGATCGCTTAAAAACAAACTGAAGATTTGATTCTACACCAAGAATATTAACCAAACCAACGTTCTGCATGGACCAAACAAATAAATTTTTTGTAGGTATCGCAACAATCTTGTCCTCCACCCGATTAAAATAAAATTCATTTTTTAAATGAAACTCTATTTTTTTCGAAGTCCATTTCCCATGAAAACCTGTTGCTAACTGTTCGGCCTTTTCAGGGATCAAATCAATATTTCCTATGTAATTGTAGTACAATTCATTGAAGGTTGGCATACGAAAAGAATGCTTGTAAAATCCAAAAAAATGAAGTCCAAACTTGGTGAAGTCTCTTGATTCCAATTGAATGAGAGGCTGATAATTTTGGATCGTTTTCTCTCGTTGCTGGTTCATCCAATCGACAACTATTTGCTGCCCTAATTGAATTTTTGCTTTTCCAGCTGTGTTCCTTGCTTCCATTCCTACAACAGAAAAAGAGTGATTTCTTATAGGATCAACGGAGAAGTTTGTTTTTGCTTCGAGTTGTGCATAGGTATTTTCTATAGCGGCATAATAATTTATGTGTGAATTTATCTTTCCCGAAAAATTGATTCCAGCATTAAGAAGTCGGTTATTGTAGACAGCATGAATTCCTCCTTGATTATTCAGAAAAAATGGATCTCGATACTCGGTTTTGTTTTCACTTACTTGGGCAAAAATTCTTAGCTCAGCGGTATTAAAATGAAATTGAAGCGATCCCATCCCAAAAATGGGAGAAGTTGTTAAATACTGTGGTGTGTTTTGGGAATAGAGAACGATTGCTCCGGGTAATTCCTGATCCATAAAATCCTTGCGCAGCTGCAAATGCAAAGATGATCGCTCACCTATTCTACTTTTAAAGGAGATGGTCGAAAAAAAATCCTCGTATCTATTGTTCTGACGTATACCCTTTATCGTTTGATACCCGTTTTCTATTTTATAAGGATAATTACCTTGAGAAAATCTGTATTTACCCGAAACACTCAAATATGAATTCTTTATTTTTTGTTTAATCAGGAAGTAATTATCATACTGACCAAAAGAACCAACTTTCGTGGCAGCTCTGATCGTTGACTTCTCTATAGACATATTATTTTCAACAGTTTCGATCAGTAGACATGAACCGTTAACAAGTGCAGATCCTGGAAGCATCACATTTCCTGAACCACCGGTGATAAGTTTTACAGCAAATAAATTGTCAGTTTGAACTTGGGCAAAGTTCACTTGACCCGTCTGTGTGTTTATTAGCGTATAACCATCCACGACAACACTTGTCTGCTGACTTCCAATATTTCTAACAGAAACAGTTTTCAAACCACCTAAGCCACCGTATGACCTAATATTCATTCCTGAAAAATGCAACATCACATCACCCAGATCTGTCGGTTGAAGTTCTCTTATTGCTTTTTGATCCAGGTGAAATACATTATCATTACTTGATGATCGTTCTTGTTGAATTTTTATTTCCTGCAGGCGCAAAGTGTCCTTTTGTGCAAAAGTGACAAAAGGAAAAAACAGTAAGATCAGCAAATTGTTGAAATGCATGGATCGCGCGTACAAGACTAAATTATTTAACGATCTTTCTTATCGCGACACCTTCTGAAGTTGTGTATTTCAAAGTATAAACACCATTTGGCAATGATTCAACATTCAAATCAGTAGTTTGGTCTATCGCTTGTGAAAGAAGAAGATTACCTTTGACGTCAAACAATTCGACTGAGCCTTTACCTCCTTTAACATGTAGCACATTTGTCATTGGATTTGGATAGGTATGCAATTGCGCATCAACCAACTCGTCGAGTCCCCACAAGCTTTCCCACTCCACATCATCGATCACAAAATAAGTTGGTGTGTTAATGCCCCATTGCCCCACATCAGAAGATTCAAATCTGAAGGAAACAAGAGTTGGATAAAAAGGAAAAGCAGAAAAATCAACTTTAGTAAAAGTATCCAAGATATAATCATCATTATTGTCAGAAAAACGGTAATCTGCCAAATACACCTCTACCGAATCTTTCATTCCTTGGATTGGATCTTCCGCAATAACCCAAACTTTAAAGAAATCTTCACCGTTTGTTCCGTCAACGTTACCACCTGCGTCATAAATTGACCCAAATTGTTTTGCATACATATCACCATCACGCATGGACAAAGCAGCATATGTTGAATTCGTGATATAGAATGATTTAATATAAGCGTAATTAACTTCTCCGGAGATCGTTCCGTCAGAATAAAACACAGCAAAGTTAGAAGAGTTTCTTCCTGAACCGGCAAACGAACTATACTGATTGGCCCAACCCGGAGTGGTCGTGTTGGTTTCATTGGAAATCGCAAAACCTGTGTAATAAAAATACGTTTGATCGTAGTAATTGGAAAAAACTAAGGAGTTAAATTGAAAATCTCCATTTCCGGATGCACCATCATCGTGCGATTCAGCAGCTAATGCGTGTGATTCAAATCCCTCAGTGTAAATTTGAGAAAAACCAAAATTGTTGAAAATTGCAGCAAATGCTAAAACATAAATTTTCTTCATCGTAATAAGTGTTAAAAAATTATTAAACGTTGAAGAATCAGCTAAATAGAAGATAATACTCACCCATTGTGTTGGACGAACACTAAATCCGACTTTAATCTGAAGTCTTCATTATAACATTTTGGCAAGTATTCTGACTTTCACCAACTCGAACCGCCTTCCCATTTTTTCAAACAGTGACCTTATGGCCCGATATTGCAGTGATTACAGCTGCAGACACAGTTTCGGATTTTCACCGAATTCCTTTTTATTCCCCTTAGGGTACCAAAAATCGGTACGAAGATACATGAATTTTATGAATTCAAAAGTCCGCTTAATGTTATCAGTTCAATTTCCATGTATATTGAACCATGACCGTTCTTGGTGCTTCGATCTTTAATGGCCTTAATGAATAGGATCGATTTAAGATATTTGTCCCGATGAGGGCAAGTTTATGTTGCTCATTAAAAGCATACGATACTCTCGCATCAAAGATCCAGTTTCCAAATCGATGGGCGTTGAAATAATCCATATAACGTAAGTCTTGTAAAATTTCGATGTCTTTAGTGAGATCCTCAAAATCTTTTATGATGGCATCCATATTAATGATCTTACTAAAATATTTCGCACTCGCCCCTATTCCTATTTTCTTCTGAATCATACATTCTACATCGGCTTTCACGTTATGCAGGAATCGGTATTTCAAGATCTGATGCGTAGAATCAAGCGAAGTTGTGTTGTAACTAAACTTGCGATTTAAGGAATCAACGGCATAAACGTAATCAGGTGTTAAGGTTTTTGGTACAATATAATTATATCCGCTCATGAAAGTCAAATCGGCCCTTTTACCCAATTTAGCGATTCCTGAAAATGAAACGTCAATTCCCTGAACTCTGGACGATCCCGTATTGAGGAATTTAAATCCGGCACTGGAACCCAGCGTTTCAACGGAAGTGATCGGGTGCCATACACCAAACATGTACTCTATCGTGTTTTGGTATTCCTGCCAAAATCCGGCAATATCAAGATACCCGTATAACTTTCCGAATTTCAATCCTTGTTTTATACCTATTTCAGCGTTCCAACTGCTTTCTGGTTTAAGATCGGGATTGGGGAACACTCCAAAATTCCCTACACCAGTTTTTATATATCGTTCCGTAATTGTCGGAAATCTATATCCCTGACCATAAGAGGCTCTTAAATAGGTCTCTTGGTAAATTTTCAAACTTGTACCGGCACGAAATATTGGCTTCATGGCCGTAACACTATCGTTAAGCTGAAAATATTCCAATCGTCCACCGGCAGATACATTCAAGGTTTTATTGATCTTATTTTCAAGTTGGGTATAAAGAGACAAATTCCAAAGCTGATTGTTTGGTGAACCGGAACCTGCGTAAATGGCAGAATAGGAATCTGTGAAGGTGCTTGTTACTCCTCCTATGAAATCTAAATTTTTCAATTGGGGATAACTTTTTTGGAACAAGTAATCGCTGTAAAATGTAGTTGATCGATTAGACTGATTCGCGCTCATTTCATTATCAACATGAAGGA
The DNA here is from genome assembly GCA_041596415.1 of Crocinitomicaceae bacterium. Classification (GTDB taxonomy): domain Bacteria; phylum Bacteroidota; class Bacteroidia; order Flavobacteriales_D; family Crocinitomicaceae; genus M0103. The sequence continues at coordinate 4,476 of JBFHIN010000101.1, forward strand.
TTCGAGCTCTTAAACTATGTTTGCCACTGGTCTCTGTGTAAAAATGCACAAAGGGATCAAGATTAAAAATAAATTGATCCTGCAAAAATATCGCTCCAGGATAAGCCCTGTAAAGCCCACTGGTGTCGTTTAGCCAAGCTAATGGCATTGTGGTGTGCATTAGCATGAAATTCCCGTTTAAACCGTAATTCATACCTTTTACCTTTTTGGAACGATATCGAAGGTTAAAATTCACGCGTCCACGCTGTGATGCCATTTGTTTTTCGGAAAAATTGGATATGGTATCCGGAAAAACAGTGGCAACAACAGAATCTGTGATGGGAGGACCAATATAGCCGTGATCGTAATTGAAATTCCCACCAATGACAAAATCTAGATTTTTTATTTTTCTTGCATGTAAAAAATTAACCCCATGAATTCCCGGATAATTATTCCACCACGCAGGATAACCATTACTTGGTGCCGAATACAATCCTGAATAAGCATTTATTTTTGTCAGCGGTTTCGCCCCAGGATAAGCTGTTCTGATATGCACTGAGCCCGAAAGTGCTGAGCTTCCAGACAACACAGAGGCTGCCCCCTTGATCACTTCAATTTGATGAATATTCTCGACAGGAATAAAGCCCCATTCAGGTCTTCCGGCATCACCAGACAGCATAGGCATATCATCTACAATGACGGCAACTTTAGACCCTACACCAAATGTAAACCCGCTTCCACCACGGATCTGAGGTTCACCATCTAATATATTGAGTCCAGGCGTTTGATCAAGAGCCGTTTCAATACTTCTTGTATTTTTATTTTCGATCAGTTGAGGCCGAATAATTTCCATAGAAACTGTTTGGTCCTCCAACGATTTATCAAATTTTCCAACCTTAATTTCAACTCCCGAAATTTCTTGAACATAAGGAAATAAGACTATATCTAGCGTGACTGTTTGGTTCTCCAAAACTACAACATTCAATGTGTCCGTAAACATTCCGGTATACCTGCAAATGATCCGTGCTTTTCCTGCTGGTATTTCAAGTAAATAATTACCCGAATTATCACTGAGTGCACCAACAGTAACGTCACTTTTGTAAATTATCGAAGCTCCAACCAAAGATGTCCCCTGGTCATCTCTTACTTTGCCGACCACTTTACCTGTTTGACTCCAGGAATTTATGGAGAAAAGTACAAAGCAACAACCAACAAGCAACTTTGCACCAAAACATGAACGAAATATTGTCAACAATTTATCTAGAAATTAGTGAATTTCTTGGTGAATATGCCTTTTGATGTGTTTAGATGAGTAATATAAACACCAGGTTCTAAGGACACTGCAATTGTTTGACTTAATGCTCCTTCAGCCAATTTAGTTCCATTCGTGGCATAAATAATAAATGTTCCATCGTTTAACTCCTGGGACAATTTCAAATATCCGTTGTAATAGTAGACTTGAAGCCAATCTTCGTTCTTAAGATCCAAGCCCCAAGTTAAATCCACGGTTACATTGACCGTTGCATTATCGCATGTTATAGTTGGTGTTCCTGCGTCACAAATGGAATAGGTAAATGAATCATTTCCAAAAAAGTTAATATTTGGAGTATAGGTGATTTCTCCAGTACTTGTGTTGGCTACAGCAGTTCCGTTAGTTGGTTGAGTTAACACATTGATCGATGAAATGTCGATATTATTCTCATAATCAGAATCATTTGCCAACACATTGATTACAACTGCCGTATTCATATTGGTGCTCGCGTTATCATCATTCGCTATAATCGGATTGTTTCCAGCGATAACTTGAGTTACAGTGATGTTAACCGTGGCATTTGAACAAGTGCTTATTACCCCATTATCACAAATCGTATATACAAATGAATCATTTCCAAAAAATCCCGGATTTGGTGTATAAGTAATTACGCCTGTTGAATTGTTTACCATGCACGATCCGTTTGTCGGGTTAGTTTGAATTATCAATGAGTTTAGATTCATATTGTTCTCAGGATCATTGTCATTTGTCAGCACAGAAATATTCACCGCCATATCCTGATAAGTTGAAGCCACATCATTATTCGCAACTATTTGTTGATTGTAGATCAATTGTACATCGTCGATAAACATTTCATCACTGTCAGATCCACCCCCGGGAGTTTTGTTGGTTGTAAAGGTTACCAAAATGAAAGCCGTCGAGACAGGATTACCAACATATGTAAATGGTACGGATTTGCGCACCCAGGCTCCCGATGTTGATGGAAAATTATGAATTGCTGTAGCTACGGTATTGGCGCCAGCTACATCGTTTGGATCTTTGTATCCATCTGTATTATTATGCAATACGGCACTTATTCTTGCTTCGTTTCCGGTAGCAACGACAGGATTGTATTTCACCCAACACACAATAGAATCGGGAGTATTTGTTAACGCTTCAGAAAAATTTGCATTGCTAG
>JBFHIN010000102.1:0-6865 GCA_041596415.1 Crocinitomicaceae bacterium
GTGATTTTCTCATCTTAATCATAAGTAGTTATTTAGTTTATTTCGTATTGAATGATAAATTTATCTAAAACAGTGGTTATCAGTATTTTGCCTTTTTCGTTTTTTGAAAGGGTAACTTTTGTACCCCCTTCAAAAACGTTTTCGGCTGATTTTTTACCATTCAACACTTGCAAATATATATTATTCTCAATACCATCCACGAACGCGCAGTAAGTTTTTTTGTTCGAAGTCAAGTAATCAGAACTTTCAATTTTTCCTGAAATTGAGGTAGTTGTACCCTCAATTGTCCCATCCTCTCGAAAGACATGAATGAGATTTTGATCTTGGGCAAAGAACCTATTATTTAACGTTCCTGAGAAATTACTTAGCGTTCCTGAAACAGTTGTTTTTGCCGTTCGATTACCTTTTTGATCTATTTCAATAAGTTTTTTACCGTCTATGGCATACAGAAATATTTGATTCTCACGGATGAAAGATAGATTGGGTGATAAAACATCAAAACGTCGGTATTCACGTCTCTTATCCGCATCGATCATGATGAATTTGTTGTCGCCTCTTACTCCGTAAAAGAGTTTGTTTTGACTCACCCAAACATCTGCTGGGTGTTTAATTTCTTTAAGGTCCGTGTTGATGGTAAATTGTTTTCCGTTTCTTAAATTACAAACTAGGAGTTTGTTATCCGCGGGGACCAAAACGTAATTTATGCCTTTCCAAACGTAATTTGTTGCTAGCTGGGTGGCTAAGGAACTAAATTCAGTTTTAGCTATCAGTGTTCCTTCTTTAGAATAAAGATGCACTTGGTTTTTTAGTGTAACAACGATCTGATTTTCTTTATTGGTTGTAATTTTTCCTAAAGAGGGTGAATTCAAGGTTATGCTTTTACTTAACTTTCCTTGCGCATAAAAATTCAATTTGTTGGATGTTGTCAACACCACAAAAGTTCCCGTCGATTCAAATGTGATGAAATCCGCAATTTCGTCATCGACCAGTACAGAATGCGTTGACATATTTTCTTCCTGTGAGATTGGCTCCACTTGTGGTAAGTCTGAAGAGAAAACCCTTGTTGTCATGACGTGATCTTTAAACACAGATCTAGATTCTTTTTGGGAAGAATTAAGAACACGTTCTGTTACATTTTTTGGTAAGTCTTGGAAAATTCGGTTGAGCCATTCCGGTTCCGTAGCAATTGTTTTCCCCAGTTTTTTACTTGTAACGATTTCTTCGCATGCTTTTTCACTTTTAGATATTGCCACGTAATCATCAACTAGAAAAATGTGAAAGCCTTTTATAAAATCGTTGGTGAACAGTTTTGTGAGTTCAATCGAATTAAAGTAAGCGTGGTCCACATTTTCAGCATCTTTTTTAGCATAATCAAAAAGCACTTGAATAGGGTTTTGTCCATTCTTGTAGTCAGAAATCAGTACCTCTTCACCGTTAATTTGGATTAAAACGAAACCTTTATCCATCCATAATGAAAGTGGGCTTTTAGCTGTAGTTGGATCCGTATTTTTAGCAAATTCAGCATTCCAGAAGTGATAACTTTTTATTCCAATAGGTACAACTAGTGAAAACAAAGATTTGTCATCAATTTGCTTGCCAACGACTTTTGTATCCCGCTTATTGGTGAATTCAACGACGTTATCTGCTTTGAAATAGATTTCTGTGAGTGGCGCCCATTCACCATTCAAGTCAACCAAAACTGCACTTGCTTTATGGTCAAATTTTTCCCAACCTTTAACAGTAGTACTTTCAAAAGGGCCGAAATGAAAATACAATTTGTTCTTGTGGAACTCAACGGTTAAATCATCTGAAATAAAAGCGTTCACCTGTTCCCGTTGAAGAGATATCCCCATGTTTTCTAAAAATTGGCGAACTTCTTTTTGGTTCCAGTTATAATGTTGCTGAATTAGCAAGTGATCTCTTTTTTCGGAGATAAAAAGTGTAGACCGATCGTTGAGAAGGGGAAGGATTTTTTCTAGTAGTCGTTTGTTTTTTTCGGTTGTTTCAAAGGGCAGTTGATCGAAATTGACTTCAGAAATTCTGTTGATAATCAATATTTGATTGTCTTCTTGACCAAATAGATGGTAGGGTGTGTATTTATTTTTCTTTTCGATAATATCAAGGCCAACATAGCCAACCCACAGAATACTTATGATCCCAAGAACAATAAAAAAATAACGAGCAAACATAATTTGATTTAATTCACTATAAAAGTAAGGATTTCATTCCCCGGAAAAAGTTCCAGCATTGAATTAAATGAACAATCTTGTGTTTACTTAAAATAATGCTAACTGTTCCGGTGCTAAAAGTGTAAAACTCTTACGATGATGATCACAAGCACCGTACAAGGCGATAGCTTCTCTGTGTTCTTTTGTCGGGTAACCTTTGTTCGAGCTCCATTTGTACATAGGGAATTCTCTGTCTAACTGACACATATGCTCGTCACGATAGGTTTTTGCCAGTATGGATGCCGCTGCGATGGATCTGAACTTAGAGTCGCCTTTGATTACGCAGGTATGAGATAAATCCCTATAAGGTATAAATCGATTTCCGTCGATTAAAAGGTGTTCCGGTTGTTTAGATAATTGATCGATAGCCCTGTGCATGGCGGTAAAACTTGCACGAAGTATGTTAATTTCATCAATTTCTTCAGGCGAAACTTGTGCTACAGCATAAGCGATGGCCTCATTTTCAATAATAGGTCGAAGCGTTGTAAGTTGTTTATGAGTTAGTTGTTTTGAGTCATTGAGGAGCGGATGATTGAAATCCGAGGGTAAAATAACGGCGGCTGCGAAAACCGGACCGGCCAAACATCCACGTCCTGCTTCGTCACAACCGGCTTCAAGCATGTTTTTATGTAGATGTGCCAAAAGTTTTTGCATCGTGATACAAATTTGGCAAAAATATTGTAGATTAGTATGAGTTTAAATCGAAATCCGAGGATTTCATAAATTGTTCATTATGAAAAATATAGCCTTGTTAATATTGTCCGTATTTGCATTTACGTTTTTGGGTACAGCGCAAGATATGTCTAATACAGCTAAAACTTCTGCGAAAAAAGAGGTGATGTCTGGGAAAGAATCTGGAGCATTTCAATTTACCTTACCTTCAGGTTTGAAAGCGGAGGATGTAGCGAAGAACGCTAGTTATTATACCCGATATTTTTCTGTAAAATACGACGAAAAGACCGGCGTTGCTAAAATACAAATGATAACTAATGATGATAAAAGTCGCCATGTTATTGTTCGATTCCTATCGGCATGTGGTGTGCAATACGTGGATATAGAAGGGCAGGTTATGACCAATGAAGACTTCTTTGTCAACTATTTGAAATAGGAATTATATTATTCTTTTAAAAGGCTTTGAATTTCAAGGCCTTTTTTATTTTCCGTTCATCATCATTTTTAATGCATTTGTAAAGTTTTTTAGTTTAAATGAATTATCTGAAGGATATTCGCACAAAATTTCTGACATGAAAAAACTTTTTCCGGTTATTGTCGCGCTATTAATAATCACCTTGGCTTGCTCTCAGCAGAAAGAAGCAAAAGAATCTAAGGTTGAACCGATTGTTTTAGGAAAGAATTATGGTCAGGTTCAAGTGGACACTTCGAAAGCTGTTGATGTGGCTGAATTTATTTCTTCTTTTAAGGATAAAAAAGGAAGAATAGAGTACACCTTGTATGCACCAATAGCAGAAGTTTGTTCTAAGGCCGGTTGTTGGATCAATATTGATAAAGGAAACGGAGAAAAGTTCATGGTACGATTCAAGGATCACTTTACCATTCCCACAGATACGAAAATTGGGAAAATGGCCTATTTACACGGATATGCCTATATGGATACCATAAGCGTTGACCTTCTTCGTCATTTTGCAGAGGATGCTGGTAAGTCAAAAGAAGAAATTGAGCGTATTATAGATCCTAAATTCGAGCTGGCTTTTGAAGCCGACGGCATTGTTTTAACAAAATAAGTGCCTACTACTATTCACTGATAAAAAAAGAGGTCTTATTTGGACCTCTTTTTTTATTGTTTAATAACCGTAATTATTAGCATCGATCATTTTTTGAGCGATCAACTGTCGTGATTCTTTTGGGTTATAAGCTTCCGTTTTTGTGAATCTCTTCAATCCCATCAACATCATTCTCAATTCATCTCCTTCTGCATACGAATTTAAGGCATCCTTAGCCGCTTTATTGATTCTATCTGCCGTATCGTAAAAGTATGTTTTCGCTATGGCTATTTGTTCCTTACAGGATTCTTCCCCTTGAAGTTGAATCATTTTTTCAACACGTAACAAAACAGATTCTGACATATAAATCCAGATGGCTATGTCAGCTATATTCATCAAGATTTCTTGTTCCTTGGCTAAGGTTTGTGCCAGTTTTTGAACTGCGCTTCCTGCAACCATTAAAATCGTTTTCTTAAATCCTTCCAAGTATACATGTTCTTTTCCAAGAGGGCCTTCAGGAGTTTCTACAGCTTCAGGAATACTCATAAGTTCTGAAGAGATCTTCATGGCCGGTCCCATCAAATCCAATTCTCCTTTTAGGGCCTTTTTAAGGATCATATCAACGGTAAGCATTCGGTTAATCTCGTTAGTTCCCTCGAAAATTCTGTTGATACGAGCGTCTCTATATGCTTTCTCAATAGATGATTCTGCCGAATACCCCATTCCTCCATGGATTTGAACACCTTCGTCAACTACATAATCCAAGCATTCTGAACCAGCAACTTTCAATATAGCGCATTCAGCAGCAAATTGCTCAATTCCTTTTAAGGTTGCTTCATTTTTAGACATGCCTTGAGCAATCAATGCATGAATAGCATCGTCAATATTTTGTCCAGCACGATAAGTAGCTGATTCCAACACAAAAGTTCTGATTGCTTGTTCAGCCAATTTATATCTGATAGCTCCATATTTGGAAATGTTTCTACCAAACTGTTCTCTTTCATTGGCATATACTACTGAATCTCGTATCGATTCTTTTGAACCGCCCAAAACTCCAGCTGCAAGTTTGATACGACCAATGTTCAATATATTTAAAGCGATTTTAAATCCATGACCTCGGTCAGAGAGTAAATTTTCTACAGGAACTTTAACATTGTTAAAAAAGACCTGACGCGTAGAGGAACCTTTGATCCCCATTTTCTTTTCTTCCGGATTCAAGCTAATACCCTCTGAATTGGCTTCCACAAGAAATGCAGATAAATTTTCGTCATCACCAATTTTAGCAAAAACAGTAAACAAATCTGCAAAACCACCATTGGTGATCCACATTTTTTGGCCATTCATGGTATAATATTTCCCATCTTCAGATAATATGGCTTTGGTTTTACCTGAGTTTGCATCGGATCCCGAACCAGGTTCGGTTAGACAATAAGCCGCTTTGAATTCACCGCTTGCCAACTTTGGGATGTACTTCTTTTTTTGCTCCTCATTTCCGTAATAGAGTAGTGGTAAGGTACCAATTCCTGTATGCGCACCATAGGCCACAGAAAAACTGTATCCTTTTCCTAAATGCTCAGTGGCAAGCAGTGACGTTTTGAAATCGACACCCATACCGCCATATTCTTCAGGAACTGACATTCCTAACATTCCCAACTCACCGGCTTTATCTAAAATTGATTGCATGAGTCCTTCTTCCATTTTATCAATACGGTCCAGATTGGGCCATATTTCTTTTTCGATAAAATCATCACACATTTGCGCAATCATTAGCTGCTCTTCATTCCATTCTTCCGGAATAAAAATTTCATTTGCGGCTGTTTTTCGGATAATAAATTCTCCTCCTTTTATTGGGTTGTTAGATAGTGGTTCCATTCAATTAGAATTTGGTTAATAATACCTTGCTTCTAAAATAAGCATTCATTTTTAATATTATGCATGCATATTTAAAAAAAATTATTCCCAACCGCGCAGTTCTTTGCAAGCTCTTATAAATTTAAGGTTAAGATCGATCTGACTTTCATTGATGCTGAAGTTGATTCCTTTGGTGTAAAACTCAATGGCCAAATCTAGATCTCCACGGTGTTGAAACAACATTCCGAAATAAAAATTAATATCTGAATCCTCACGATTACGCGTGTTCATTGCTCTTCTCAATAGTTTCTCAGCTTCGTCAAATCTATTTTCTTTGATAAGAATTAAGCAATACTGTGTGTAAGTTGGAAAGTACTCAGGGTCAATTTCAAGCGCACGTTTATAATTTTCTTCAGCTTCGTCATTTCTCCAGAAGTTGTATGCCATTTTCCCTAGTTCGTAGTACGGTTCAGCACGATCTGGATAGTGAACGATCAACTCGTGGAGCTTATTTATTGCCCGTTCGTAGTATGCCTGCTTGACGTCTTGTTGAACCAGATATATTTCCTCTTTGAATTTTCCTAAAGTCGCATCAATCTTTTTCATGATTATTTTGAAATGGCTATTCTTAATTTTTTTCCTTTTACCTTATGGATTCTAATTTTATTTAATGTTTCTTTCACTTTTTTACGGGAAACGGCCACATAGCTAGAGTGATCTCGAACTGTAATTAGTCCAATTTCTTCTTTCTTCAATTCTCCTTTTTGCGTTAAGAAACCGACAAGGTCAATTTTATTGATCTTATCTTTTTTTCCGGCACTGAAATAAAGGGTGATCCAAGGGCTTTCAAAGGCATAGATGCGGTTATTCAGTTGGACTTCATTTTTTGGAGGATCTATGTAATCGGGAAGTGTTGCCTTTTTGTCGATCAATAAATAAATGTTTCCATCACTTTTCATGCGTGCAGTTCGGCCATTGCGATGAACGTAGGCATCTCTTGTTTGTGGATATTGAAAATGTACTACGTTCTGAATATCGGGTATGTCCAATCCTCTTGAACCCAGA
>JBFHIN010000103.1:0-6864 GCA_041596415.1 Crocinitomicaceae bacterium
CCTACTTCAGAGGAAGAAAATTAGGTAATTACGATTTTTTATTGGTTGAGTCTCCACCGCTATTTTTAGGATATAGTGCGATGGCTTTAACTAAAAAGTTGAAGGCTAAATTGATCTTTAATGTTTCAGATTTATGGCCGGAGAGTGCGGAGAAATTGGGAATAGTTACCAATAAGATGTTACTCAAGTTTGCTTACAGGCTGGAAAGTAAATGTTATAGACGTTCTGTCTTGATCACCGGACAAACGCAAGGGATCGTTGAAAATATAGAGGAACGTTTCCCTAAAGCACAAGTATACTGGTTGCCGAATGGGGTGGATGTAAATTATTACGATCCAACTGCCTATTCAAAGACAAATTTTAGATTAAAAAATGGGTTCAAAGAAGATGACGTCCTATTTTTTTATGGAGGAATTCTGGGCCATGCGCAAGGATTATCGACAGTGATTCAGGCGGCAAACATTTTAAAAGAAAACAAGAAAATTCAGATAATACTTCAAGGCGCAGGACCTGAAAAGGAGCTACTGGAAAATCTGACAAAATCTTTGCAGTTGAAAAATGTGCATTTCCTTGAACCCGTGCCAAAATCACAAATGCCTTATATTCTTATGGAAGTTGATGTTGCTTTGGTTCCGCTTCGAAAATTAGAGCTATTCCAGGGTGCCATTCCATCCAAGATTTTTGAAGCCTTAGCCATGGAAAAAGCGCTATTACTAGGTGTCGATGGAGAAGCCAGAAGGCACTTTATTGATAATGCAGAGGCTGGATTGTTTTTTGAGCCAGAGAACGAACAAGATCTGGCCTACAAAATGGAAGGCATGGCAAATGATCCTGAATTATTGCATAAAATGGGTTCCAATGGAAGGAATTATGTTCTGGATACTTTCAACCGAGATAAAATCGCTCAAGATTTTATTGTAGTTTTACGCAATCAAAAATAGATACCCCATGATTCCTTTTTCTCCACCCCGAATTGATCAACGCGTGATTGATGAAGTGACCGAAGCATTAAAAAGCGGTTGGATTACGACGGGTCCTAGAACAAAGCAATTTGAAAAAAATATTACTGCATACTGTGGTTGTAAAACAACAGTGGCCGTGAATTCCTGGACGATGGGAATGCAGGTTTTGTTGAACTGGTGGGGAATAAAAGAAGGCGACGAAGTCATTTTACCTGCTTATACCTATTGTGCCAGCGCTAATGTGATCGTTCATTCAGGAGCAACTCCGGTAATGGTCGACATTAATCATGAGGATTTTAATATTTCTGTTGACGCCATTAAGAGTGCCATCACCAGAAAAACGAAAGCCATTATAGCTGTGGATATTGCAGGTTATCCTTGTGATTATGATTTGATCAATGCGGCGGTAAACGCTCCAGAAATTAAAGACTTGTTTAAAGCTAATAATGACTTACAAGCGCAATTGGGTAGAATTTTGGTGATCAGTGATGCCGCACATAGTTTCGGAGCTCAAATGAACGGTTTGCGTTCTGGAGCACTTACAGATATCACTTCTTTTTCTTTTCACGCGGTGAAAAATCTGACCACCGCAGAAGGCGGGGCGCTTTGCTTTAACTTGCCTGAAGGGTTTGATCATGATGAGATCTATAAAAAGTTCTGTACAATGATCCTTCACGGTCAAAATAAAGATGCATTGGCAAAAACACAAAAAGGGAATTGGCGATATGATGTCGAAGAGCCTGGTTTTAAGTGTAACATGACCGATCTTCAGGCTGCCATAGGTTTGGTTGAACTCGATCGTTATCAAGAAAATCTGGATCGTAGACAAGCAATTTTTAAGCAATATGATGAAGCCTTTGAACAAGAAGCTTGGGCGGAAACGCCTTTACATACTATTGCGACAAGAAAAAGTAGTTATCATCTATACTTATTGAGAATTAAAGATATCACGGAAGAACAACGTGATGCGATCATGCAGAAAATATTCGATCAGGATGTTTCCGTTAATGTTCATTTTTTACCTCTTCCAACTTTAACGGCCTATAAAAAAATGGGTTATAAAATGGATGATTATCCGGAGACCTGGAATAAATATCACAATGAAATTTCATTACCGGTGTATTTTGATTTGAACGATGATCAAGTAAAAACAGTGATCGGCGCAGTGAAAAAAGCGGTGAAAGAAGTATTGAAATAAAATCTGTTTGATGAAAAGGCTGTTCGACATTCTTTTTTCATGCGTTGTATTGATTTTGTTTTTACCGTTGGGTATTGTTTTGGCCGTTTGGATAACACTGGAATCAAAAGGAGGTGTTTTTTACAGTCAAGAACGAGTTGGGAAAATGGGAAAACCATTTCAGCTCTATAAATTTAGGTCGATGCGCAAAGAAGCCGATAAGTCTGGAAAATTGACAGTGGGAATGCGCGATCCAAGAATTACGCGATCTGGTTATTTTATTCGCAAATACAAACTAGATGAGTTTCCGCAATTTTTAAATGTGCTCAAAGGAGATATGAGTATTGTTGGTCCCAGACCTGAAGTACAAGAATATGTTGCCCATTATTCGGACGAACAGCGAAAGATTCTCGAGGTAAAGCCTGGTATTACCGATCCGGCATCACTGGAATATTTCAAAGAAAATGAATTATTAGGGAAAAGCGAAGATCCACACAAAACCTATATAGACGAAATAATGCCGGCAAAATTGGAGTTGAATAAAAAATACTTGTCCAATCCGACATTTTCCGAAGATCTGAAAATTATGTGGAGAACCTTCAAAAAGATAATCTCCTAGCGCCTTACATTAAAAAGGCCAATCCACAACCTATAAAGATTGAAAGTAATTTGAGTAGATTGAATTTGTGATTCTCTGAGGTCTCAAAAATGATCGTAGTTGAAATGTGTAGAAACATACCAACTACTACAGCTAAAATAATGTGCTGGTTCAAACCTAATGTAGTAGCGTCATTTCCAAGACCAATGACCACACCTATTGGTGTCATGATACCGAAAGCGATTAATACCAACCAAGATTGAATATGGCTTAATTTCGTGTTGATCAATAGGGTCATTAATGCAATTGAAACCGGTATTTGATGAAATAGTATGCCTAAAAATAAGGAGTGGTGTCCGATATCATGATGATGTTCGACTTCACCAATGCCCATCAATTGATTTCCCAAAGGAATACCCTCTAAAATACTGTGCACGGAAAGTGAAATGAAAAGTCCCCAAGGCATTTTTTGACCTTTGTGCACGTGAACGTGACCGTGTTCGATCCCCCCAGAGAAAAATTCGAGCAATAACTGCACTAAAAAGCCCAGAAGAATATAAATACCAATTGAGGATGATTCCTCGTGATAGAGCTCCGGAATAAAATGTGTAAACGCTATGGCTAATAAAAATCCTCCACTAAATGCGAGTAGAAGTTTGATGACGTTTGCCTTATTACTTTGGCGAAGGTAAGTCACAAAAAATCCACCCAGTATTACTGAAACTATTAAGGAACTTATTTCTATGATTATTTCCATCTAACGCTTTTGTGCAATGAGAATCAATCGGTCAGAATGCAGAGGATCGAATTCGTTCAGATCGAAGTCTCCAAAGGTACTAATAATCTTGAAGCCGTTGGAAAGAAGTAAATTCTCAAAATCATCTTTGGTTAAGGCTTGAACGCGTTCTTGAAAATGATGGATTTCACCTTGATCATTAACATCAATTTCTTTTATGATAAAACCGTTTTCAACATAACGTCTTATGTGGAATTGAACATGATCGATTGTTTTATTTTCTTCCGCTATCAATCCCTTGATCACCTTTATGGCATTCATGAAATCAATGACAAAATAGCCGTCGTCGTCCAACATGTAATGAACCGCTTCAACTACCTTTTTATTATCCTCAATGGAATCGAAATAACCAAAGCTGGTGAACAAATTAAAAACGGCATCAAATTTAAGATCTGGGATGACCTGGCGCATATCGTGCACGGCAAAATGAAGATCTATGTTGGCATGTTGCTGCGCATCAGAAATACTGTTAGCAGACAAATCTACTCCGAGCACCCTTAAACCGTGCTTTTGCATGATCACAGCATGACGGCCTTTACCACACGCAAGGTCAAGAACTTCTGCTTTGGGAGCTAAATTTAGTCGCCCGAGCAATTGATGAATGAAATGTGCGGCTTCCAAACCATCTCTATGTTGATAAAGCTGATGATAGTAGGAAGTATTGAACCATTCCTCGAACCACTCCTTTTTTTTCATAGGGTAAAGATAATTAATTGAAATTTCCTGTCGTTCGTTTTTTAAATAATCGTATCTTGAAGGGCATTTATTTATATTTGTTTTTAAGGAAATCACTATGACCTTGAAGAATCTTTACAATTTATACAGAACAATGGAGAATGAAAATGTCATTCTTTCCTTTAAGGGTATTGTTACCGTAGAATTGTTGACCTCTGTTTTGAATATCACTGAATCGATTCTTCAAGAGATGCAAGAACCTATAAGAATTAAAAAAAAGGTATTCAATATTTTGGTTGAATGCATGCAAAACCTCTATCATCATGGAGGGGAACATGGGCTAAAGGATGCCGCAAATTCCGAAGATTATGCAGCTTTAGTGGTTATATCAAAAATAAAAGGTGGCTTTGAAATTAAAACCGGAAACTATCTCCAAACTGAACTAGCTGAGGAATTGAATCATAAACTCAATTTGATCAATGATATGGATAGGGAAGATTTGAGAATGTATTACCACGAAAAGTTGAATGACTCGCTGATCTCGGCTAAAGGTACGGCCGGTTTAGGGATGATCGATATAGCAAGAAAGTCGGGAAACAAATTAGAATATGACTTTTTTAAAGTTGATGAGCAAAAGAGCTTTTTTAGTTTGAATGTAAAAATTGATTAGAAATAAGAAAATGGAAAAATTGGTATTAGAAGGTTCTGCAAAAACTCCGGAGGTAGTTTTTGATGCTGAGGCAGGAAAATTGTTTTTACGTGGGCGTTCGATCCCGGAAAATTCAATCGAATTCTATAAGCCGTTAAACGACTGGATTGATAATTATGCACTGAACCCTTGCGCATCTACCTATGTAGATGTCAAGCTTGAATATTTTAATACGTCATCTTCAAAATGTATTCTTGATATTTTCAAGAAACTTGAACGTATTAATGATAGCTCTGAAATTGTCGTTAATTGGTTTTTTGAAACGGACGATGAAGACATGGAGGAAGCAGGGGAGGATTATCAGGCAATTATCAAATTGCCGTTCAAAATGATAGAGGTAGAAGAAATATAAGGGCGTGTTAAAAATTGGTCTTACTGGGGGAATTGGCTCAGGAAAAAGCTTTGTGGCTGAAATTTTGGAAAAGATGAATTTTCCTGTCTATTATTCAGATCCAGAAGCCAAAAGGATCATGGATAAAAATCCGATAATTAGGAAAGAACTAATTGGACTTTTGGGTAACGATATCTACTTGGAAGAAGGATTGAACAGAACGTTGCTAGCAGAAAAGATTTTTAACGATGAAGAACTGCGGCAGAAAGTAAATACTATTGTTCACCCTCAGGTAAGACTTGGATTTTTAGATTGGATCGAAAAACAAAATGCTCAGGTAGTATTTAATGAAGCTGCAATTTTCTTTGAAACGGGAGCATACAAGGGTTTTGATGCAATGATTTTAGTGACTGCTCCTGAAAATATTCGTATTCAACGAGTTGTAGAGCGCGATAATATGTCACCGGAATTGGTACGTGCTAGAATGAGCAAACAATGGAAGGATGATCAAAAAATCCCTTTAGCCAATTGTGTCATAGTTAATGACGGTAAGCGGGCACTTTTGCCTCAAATTGAAAGTTGCTTAAAAGATATTGTAAGAGATTTTAGTTGATCTCTTCGTAATCATCAAAGTCTTCTCTGTCTGAATCATGCTGTACGGGATTTTTACCTTTTGGACGCTTAAACGCTTGTCCTGACAATAAGAAAATGAATGCGTTGAACATTTTTATAAGTAGACTCATCAGGAAGAAGAACCCGATCACTTTGAAAATAAATCCTATCACTGGTGTATCTTCTATTTTCACTATGCTTTCATGGAACCAATTGCTAATGTTATTACTAGCCAGTTCAGGCATGAAAAACATCAGGGTGAATGCACTTAAGGCTATAACGATTGTACCAATCTCCCATCTGATATCAAAGGGAACTACTCCAGGACCCGAAGAGGTATTAGACAGCATTTGAAAAACCATTATCCGCTGTTGACTGTTTTGAAGTTTTCCTAGGAAATAGACCAATAGCACAGAACCTGCCATAATAGCCTGATACAAGGAAAGGTCTCCTGTATTCGGATCTAAAACGAAAAGAAAAGTTACATCTACTAAAAAGAGATATTTGATAGTTTTTAAAACATAAATTTCGACAACTTGCCTTTTTCTCCCTGCAAATAGTAGACTTAAACCAAGTTCAAAAATTCCCCATAAGAAGCCATAGATGGCAAATACGACACCTAGTTGAAATATAAAATTCAGTAATTCCATAACTCAAATGTCATAAAAATATCGGGTTTCTGAAAGAGTAATTCATTTCAATTACTCTTTAAGCCTATTATACCTACATTTT
Organism: Crocinitomicaceae bacterium; assembly: GCA_041596415.1. Classification (GTDB taxonomy): domain Bacteria; phylum Bacteroidota; class Bacteroidia; order Flavobacteriales_D; family Crocinitomicaceae; genus M0103. The sequence goes on from JBFHIN010000103.1 coordinate 6,593, forward strand.
TAGCTTGAAATAGTTATTTTTGATCAACTTCAAAATCAATTATGAAAAAAATAGTTCTATTTATTTGTGCAAGTTTTCTTGTTCGCCTGATTGCAGTGGCGGAAGAAGGAATGCTAATACCTTCGTTACTTTCTGCTTTTGAATCGGATATGAAGGCAAAAGGAATGAAATTGAGTGCCAAAGATATTTATGATGTCAATAACTCTAGTTTAAAAGATGCTGTAATGCACTTTGGTGGAGGATGTACCGCAGAGTTAGTTTCTTCAAAAGGC
>JBFHIN010000104.1:0-6862 GCA_041596415.1 Crocinitomicaceae bacterium
ATTAAGAACTAAGAAAATTAAAATTAATCTAAGCGTCATTACTCTGATAATTTGATAGGTGATAAAAATATATTTCTTAAGCTTTTGAACGACATGAATGCCTTTAAAAATAATTAAGCAGTTAAAGTTCGTATTTGTATGACTTAAGTTCTAATATGTTTCTATTCATAGTACCACTCTTTAATACTGTTTTTTGGAGAAAAACAACGTATACATTGTTTTGCGAATCCACTTTCATTAATAGGTCGTCAAGTGAATACCCCTGCAATTTTTCACCTGTTTTATAGGTGCCGTTGTAGGGAGTAGACCCCAATTTACCGAGCTTATTCCATGAGCCATTTTTCAGTTGAAAGGTGTTAATAAAATGGAAGTTATCAATATATGAAATAACAGGTGAATTTGTGTTCGTAAATTCCAAATTGACATGGTAGGGTGCATCTCGAACGGGAATTTCATCTCCTACGAACTGCCAATTATTTTGTACAAACTTCATTACAGCAACTTTTTGTACTTGGTTGAAAACGGGTTTGATGGTCCAATCAGTAGAATATTTGAAAATTACATAAGGTGTATCTCCATTGATTTCAAAATCATATTCTTTTACACTCACTGCACCGGGATTAAAACCTCTTTTGCCAACAAATTCCCATTTCCCATTTTTGAGACGCATCATGGATAAAACCAAATGATCCTCTTCATATATTTCAGGATCATAATCTAGGTACAATATATAGGGTGTTCCATCTGAAGCGTAACGCAATTTCACATCTGAAACGCCAGGTTGGAAGGCTCTTTTGTCTAGCCACTGCCATTTCAAATTTTTCAGTTCACTTGAACTTGCCCAAGTATCTCCTCTTCGATTTTCCACATTTTCATAATCACCATCATGCCAAATAACAAATGGATTTTTGTTGGGTAAAAATCCAAGTACCGGATGGTAGGAGGTAGATTGTTTAGGCCAAACCGGTGAATACCCCTCGTTGGTAACGTTAAACCACTTTCCATCTAAAAAGTACTGTAAATGCATCCAACCGAAAATCCTGTATAGATTTCCATTAGCAGAAGTAAGATTGCTCACATAGTTCAAGGTTCCTTCTTTTGTATCGTTGGTCAATAAGTTCCAGGATGTACCATCATATTTCAGAATCTTATGGTAATGTACTGTATTACGATCATTGGTTTGTCCATTAAATTGATCGATAACTAAGAATGGTTTGTTTTCATGCAGCATTAACTCTTTAAGTTGTACAAACACATCTTGATGGCTACTAATTACGCCTAAACTTTTCCATCCTTCAGGTACGGTAGTTTCAAAGCGTTCCAATGACCCAGAGGGTTCTCCTGCTAAGTTTGAAATCATTTTTTGAAAACATGAAGTGAGAAGAAAAAATACTGAGGATATAACTAATAGATTTTTCATATGTGTTAATTGTGCATCATCGAATTTACAAAGTAGTCCTTTTGATCGTTCAAAAGTGATAGGACTAATGTATAAATAAATTCAGTTATGTATTTATTGTAGTAACATGACTTAAGTTTATAAAATGAAAAAGCCCCTTAAGAAAAGGGGCTTTAAATCAATTTTTTACAATTTTAAACTCTGTCCGTCGATTTGCTGAATGTTCTTGCTCTGAGCATTGAACACCATCTGAACATCTATTCTTTAATTGAGTCTCACCATAGCCTTTTCCAAAAATACGATCCGGATTTGTAATTCTAGCCTTAATATAATTGGCCGATGAAGTCGCTCGTTCTTGAGAAAGAGTTAAGTTCTTTGCGGCATCACCACGACTGTCTGTATGTGCCCCTAGCTCAACTTCTATTGTAGGGTTGTCGTTCATTACTTGGACGATTTTATCTAACTCTTTTGCAGCATCAGGTCGAATGTCTGATTTCCCTATATCGAAGAAAATTGGTTTTACATCAATGAAGTCTTCTAATTTACTTATACCTGCACTGATAAGTTTCAACTTTAATTCTGCCTCGGCATGAACGTCATATTGTCCATCACGATCTAATAATTTGTTGTACGTAATGGAGTTGGATAAATAACCTTGAGCTTCCATTTTTATTTGGTAGCTAACACGATCACGTAATTTTTTATCAGATAAAGCTTTTAAGAAGGTACCGTTTTCGTCAGTGGTGAATATTTCTTGTTTACCTGATAGATTGTCTATTAGTGTTACCTTTGCATTTTTAATTGGTTCACCTGAAGTTTTTTCTGTCAATTTACCAAATAAGGACATGGAAGCTTCTTTTTCTAAACTTATGTTTTTCGTTACCTCAACGCCATCTCCAGCTCCTTTTACAGATTCGGTGCGAGGCATGTAGGATGTTCTTGCCGCTTTTAACGTGTATGTTCCTTTCGGATCAATATCAAAAGAATAACTTCCGTCCGATGCTGTGATGGTAGTACCCGTAACTATCCCATTTGCATTTACCAAGTCAATTTTAGTCTCCGATAGTGGCGCGCCAAATTGGTCAGTTACTATTCCGGATACACGTCCACTTGAAGTGAATTTTTTATTGTTTACGAAATAATAAATATCATCGTTCCCTTTACCCCCTTCTCTATTGGAAGAAAAGTAACCTGATTTTTGATCATCTGATAAAATAAAACCGAAATCATCGGCTTCGGTATTAATTGGTGATTCAAGACGTTCAACAAGGCTTATTCCACCAGTAATAAAGCCGACATAAATATCCATACCACCTTTTCCCCCTGGTCTGTCAGAGGCAAAAAACAATAAGTTATCTTCATGAACAAAAGGGAACATATCGTTGTTTGGGGAATTCACACTTGGTCCAGCATTCACTGGTGTGCTCCAAGTTCCATCAGTTCTTCTCGTCGATTTGTAAATATCCACTCCACCTAGTCCACCTGGCATATCTGAGGCAAAATACATGGTATTTCCATCAGGAGATAGTGCTGGATGTCCTGCATTGAAACTAACATTATCGAAGTACAGGCCTTTTGGTTCGCTCCAACGGTCGTTAACCAACTCACTGGTTACAATACGTAAACGTTTAACACCGTCAATTTCCATTTGATTTTGAGTAAAGGCCATATAATCGCATGAACGATTGAAAGAAGCAGGACCATCATTCCATTTCCTGTTCAATTTATTAGGTGTAAAGCAGGCAGGTTTCTCAAAAGCCTTTACTTTAGTTAATTGTCCATCTTGATCCTTATACGCTTGATAGAGGTCGAAAAAAGGTAAATTATTTTGAATCCAGACCCTTTTTACAGGTTGAACAGTGGCCCTAGATGAAGCAAAGACAATTTGGTCTCTGAAGTATATAGGACTAAAATCGGCATCATTTGTATTGATATTCAAATGCGTGATCGTATAGCGGGAATTCGATTGTGCAGTCGTAAAAAGACTACTTAAAAGAAAAGTAAGAAATATTATTTTTTTCATGGAGCTTATTTAATTAGAAGTATCTTGGAGAAATAATGTCTGTTCCTTTTTTCAAGAATAAATCGTAACGTAGCATCAATTCGTGAGATCCAAAATTTGTTTGGAATGTCTCATTTCCATACGACCAATCAAAAGAGTAACCTATTCTTAAATAATCTTGAAAAGTATAACCCACTAAAATCCCGAGGGCATCCGTTGATCTCCACATGGCTCCTACCTCGAATTTTTTGTTGAATACTGCCATCGTGGTTAGGTCTAACTGTATAGGTGCACCTAATGATGCTTTTACAAAGGTTGATGGTCGTAGGGTTATTTGTTTGTTTATATCGAAGGCAGTTCCAGCTGTAAAGTAGTAATGTTGCATTACTTTAGCAGCTAAATTACCACCAAGAGAATTCTCCAAATTATCTTCTAAAAATCGAGGAACAGAAGCTCCAATGTAAAACAGATCATTCGTATATAAAAGACCAGCTCCTACATTGAAGTAATGTTCATTTCGAGTTGAATTACTTATAGAGTTGTCACCTGATTCGTGTGCAACTAAAGCGTTTAGATTTTTACTGAAAAAGGAAGCACCACCTTTAACACCAAAAGCAATTTTATTTTTAGCGTTTATTTTTAACTTGTAGGCTAAATCGATATCCGCCGTAAACGTATTCAATGGACCAATTTTGTCATTTTGAAAAGAAATACCTGCGCCTAAGCGATCTTGCATCAAAGGAGTATTCAGCGCTAATGTTTGGGTCATTGGGGCTCCGTCAAAACCAACCCATTGACTGCGATGTAAAGCTGTAGCGCTGGCACAACCTCTGTTGCCTGCATATGCTGGATTAACTGAAATAGTGTTAAAGGCATAATGGGTAAACATCGCATCCTGTTGAGCTAAAGTTTGAAAGCTCAAGGTAACGATTGCTATAAGTATGTTTATTTTATTCATTGCGTATTGTTTTCCGTTCAACGACTATCTTGATAAATAGATATATCCTTTCATTAAATCACTACCATCCTTTAAATCAAGGGTGTAGAAGTAAGTACCAACCGGTAATTCACTTGTGTCCAGTTCCACACCGAATTGATTGTATCCATCCCAATCATTTTGATAATTGGTCGCTTCAAACACTTTTGATCCCCAACGGTTAAAAATGGTTAGTACACTTTCTTTATAATCGAAAATACCATTGATGTATAATTTATCGTTTTTACCATCAAAATTCGGGGTAAATATTTCAGGAACTATAACCTCACAACTATTGGCATCTAAGTAATTTGGAATATTGTCATTGTTACAATCATCAGGTATGCCATCATTATTTTTATCGTACTCAGTAGTCGTTAAAATTCCGTCTCCGTCATCATCGACATCCTGAAAATTAGGCTGCGCATCTCCATCAGTATTCGTTAGTGGTAGTGGATTGGATTCATGTGCGTCGTCCATGCCGTTTTGGTTCAAATCAATAAAATTATCTACTAAACCATCACCGTTCATGTCAGTACCACCAGCTTCAAAGATGTCCAAAAGACCATCATTGTCAGAGTCGTAATCAAATTGATCTAAGATGCCATCACCATCAGTGTCACCGTTATTCAAGGCAGTTAACATTTCGTCCGCATCAGAAATCCCATCATTATCATCATCAATGTCAAATACATTTACAATTCCATCATTGTCAAAGTCGTCGGAAACAACGAAAAGAATAGTGTCAGTAACGCATTCATTTGGTATTCCATCATCGCACACAAGATATATCATGGTGTCAATTCCTTCATATCCATTGATAGGTGTATAATTGATCGTGTTATCTACATTAATGGTTACGGTACCACCTGCGCTTGTTGTATAAGGGAAACTCGGACTTGAAATCGATAAATTATCGCCTTCTACGTCAAAGTTGTTTGACAGTAAATCTAAATTATTGAGGGTTTCATTTACAGGCGTAAACACCAATTCATTGCCATTTAACGGTGTGTCGTTAATACAATTAACAGTAATGAAAAGAGTATCCGTTATTGTGTTAGTTCCATCTGTTACTTGATATAGAATTGTATCTAGTCCACAAAAATTAGGATTAGGAGTATAGGTTATTGTGTTGTTAATGTTTAAAGTGTAACTTCCATTTGAACCGCCAGAGGTACCCGAAATAGTCAATATCTCCATTTCAACATCTGTATCGTTTAACAACAACACAATTGAGTTTGTAGCCGATGCATCTTCATCCATTACAAGTGTTTCATTTCCACCAACCGGGGCATCGTTGATACAAAGAACATCTATTCTTAACGTGTCGTTGGTTATGGCTTGGCCATCTGTAACCTGATAAACAATGGTTTCCAACCCACAATAATTTGGGTTAGGCGTGTAGGTGTAGGTACCATCCATGTTGTCTGTTAAACTACCATTAACAGGCGCTCCCATTCCGTTAATAGTTAGTGGATCCCCATCTGCATCGAAATTATTGGCTAATAAATCCGGTGTTGTAATACTACCTCCATCTTCATTCATGGATAAGTTTTCATTTCCATTCGTCGGAACATCGTTGATGCAGTTGATCGTTAGAAATAAGGTGTCTCGAATGAAAGCTTGACCATCAGAAACGCGATACACAATGGTGTCTATACCACAGAAATTTTCTGCCGTATAATACGTAATTGAACCGTCATTGTTGTTCGTAATGAATGAACCTGGAACTACATTTGTGATGGTAGTGATGGTTAAAGGATCGCCATCCGGATCGAAATCATTCATGAGTAAATCACCAATGTATGTGGGGGCCGCATCTTCGTTGATAGCGAGGTATTCATTTCCTCCAACAGGCGGGTTGTTTTGTCCAAAAACCACATTATTCCCAAATGAAAGACATAAGAAAAACAGAAAAAGTGTAATTCTTGGGATTAGTACGTTTGAAAGATTATAATGCATTTAACCAGAATTTATAAGGTTTAATTCTTCAAAAAAATAGTATTGAGAAGATTGACCGGCAATTATAATAATTATTGCAAAAGTTTCAGATTTATAAGCCTTCCTTGTTGAGATTGCACCTCTTTTTGTTGAATTTGGTAATAAATAGCGGGTATTTTTTTTAAATCAATTTTTTAATTTAGAGGATAGTAAAAGAAAAAACCCTTCTATCTTGATGGTTATATTTTTTTAAGCGTCTCCTGACACAGATAACAATGTAAACTTCAGAAGTTCTCCAGCATTTAACGGAAATAAGAGCACTCAATGATGAAGTCCATTTCGTCGATAATGAAAATAAGTTTTTCGGTTGCTGTTTTGCTTTTCATAGGCAATTACACGAGAATTGAAAGCTTGCATTGCGTATAAGTTTCAATTCATAAACTTGTATGAATACTGATTTCTACTTAATCAAACTTCTTAAATAGAGAGTTGGAACTATGGGATTTTACATGCGATTTTTAAAGGAAAGAAAATCCGCTCGAAT
>JBFHIN010000105.1:0-6833 GCA_041596415.1 Crocinitomicaceae bacterium
GCAAGGCGATACGGTAGCCACCGAATGGCTCGGTTATACCTCGAGAAGTTTACGGAAAATCGAACACACCAAACTTTCTGAGACACATTCACTGGTCAATTTACTGGAGTTGAAATTAGGAAAAGGTAAGGTTGTGTTATTGACAACTCCTGAATTGGAACACAACTATCAGCAGATCACACGTTCAGGTTTTGATTTTACAAATATGATCTTGAGTAGACTGAGCAAGAACATGGATTGTTATTTTATCGATTTTGCAAAATTGAATGATCCATCCCTGCTCGATGAGGAAGAAATGATAGAGGATGAAGATGTTGGAAAGCCGGATTCGAGCTATTTTCAGTTTGTGCTTGAAAACCCTATTTTAAGAACCGCCTTGTTGTTGGTATTTTTTGGTCTATTACTGTTTTTGATTTTCCGTTCCAAACGTCTGCAACCGTTAGTACCAGTTTTAAGGAAACGTCAAAATATGACGCGATCATTTGCCAATACCATAAGCTCTATCTATTTGTCCAAACAATACCCGTATGGGCTATTGCAATTACAGCGTAAAAACTTTTATGACGCCGTTCAACTAAGATTTTATATTGACCTGAGTAAAAAGGACGAGGATCGGGACAAGAAAATGATAAGCTTATCGGAAAAAAGCAATATTTCGGTTGATCAATTAAACGATTTCTTAAAACAATTGGAAAATGATAACGTTGCCCTTGTTGACGATTCCTACCTAATAACGATAGCTAAAAAACAAAGAGAGCTTTATCACATTATGGGCATTACGGATGGCGCGGAAAATTTAAAGTTAGGCATACAAAACACGAAGATTTACGCTTCTATTTGGTTGTCGGGAACATTGATATTGCTGGGCGCGACCATTATGTTTTTGGGTATGTACATGCTGGTTCAAGCCAAGGGAGCCGGAATTTTAATGTGGCCAATTGCAGCAATACTATTATTTTTAGGAATAAGAAGAATAAACCGTCCCGTGTTAACTATCGAAGGCAAAAAATTGTGCTTATTCCCATTCATAGGAAAGGAAAGATGTTACCAGACGAAAGATATTCGCTTGGTGCGTAGATCGGGAACAGTATGGGTGCTTCATATTGAAGAAAAAGAAATACAATTAAAGGTGAATGAATTGAGTAGAAGAGATATACATCTGATCGAACAATATTTTAAGATGAATCAAATTGAAATAATATGAGCATGGAAGAAATGAATGAGGAAACCAACAGACCAGAGAAAGGTCAGGAGAACGAGAAATATATGCCAAAAACAATAGTTGAGGCTGGAGAAGTAAAGGATAAGACTGAGGAGCAGCCGGCTCCTGGAACCATAGGAAGAGAAAATCCTGATCTGATATGGGTTGCCTCCAAGGTAAATGATGTACGCTTAGAAATGAGTAATTATGTAATTGGGCAACACGAAATGGTCGAATTACTGCTTGCAGGAATTTTTTCGGGTGGACACATTTTATTGGAAGGCGCTCCCGGGGTAGCCAAAACCCTTGCATCAAAGGTAATGTCAAAAGCCTTGGAGATCGATTTCTCCAGAATTCAATTTACGCCAGATCTTATGCCTTCAGACGTTATCGGGACTAGTATCTTTAACATGAAGGATGCTACTTTTTACTTCAAACGCGGACCAATATTCGCCAACATCGTATTGATCGATGAAATAAATCGCGCACCCGCAAAAACGCAAGCTGCATTGTTTGAAGTAATGGAAGAACGCCAAATTACCTATGATGGTGAAGTTTATCCGATGACCTTCCCTTTTATTGTTGTGGCCACACAAAATCCTATTGAACAAGAAGGAACATATAATTTACCTGAAGCACAATTGGATCGTTTTCTCTTCAAAGTCAAACTAGGTTACCCGGAATTGCATCAGGAAGAAGAGATTTTACAACGTTATAAGAATCAGATTTATAGTCAGGATCTTACTAATGTAAAACATGTCTTCAAACGTGCGGAAATCAAAAAAGTACAGGAGATTGTTGAAAAGATACTGGTGGAAGACAATTTGATCAAGTACATTGCTTTGATCACACACAAAACAAGAAACCATGGTAAAATATATCTTGGAGCATCACCCAGAGCATCACTTTCAATTTTAAGAGCTGCAAAAGCCATTGCTGCCATTCGCGGAAGAGATTTTGTGATACCGGAAGATATTCAATTTGTAACCGGACCTGTTCTAAATCATCGATTGATCTTAACTCCCGAAGCGGAAATGGAGGGCTATACTACGGAAGATATTATAAAAGAGATCGTAAATACGATCGAAGTTCCGCGTTAATAAAGGTCATTCATGAGATCGCTTTTCAACATTTATTTATCCAGATTGTTCTTCCTGATCTTCGGGTTGATCATTTTGGTGTACGTTCTTGCTTTCTCAATACCTGCCTTGTTGATTCCTGCCCAAGGAGCGCTTATCGTTTTGTTTGTCATCACCTTTCTAGATGTGCTTTTGGTTTTTTCTTCTAAAAACCCACTTTATTTTGAGCGTGTGCATGCTTCACGATTAAACCTTGGTGATGAGAATAAAATTTCGCTACATGTCGTGAATAAAACAAAGCAACCTATTTCTTTCACGCTACACGAGGGTTTTCCGGTGATAATGCAGGAACGTTCTCAAAAGTTTTCAGCATTATTGCTTCCTACTAAGCAAAAAGTCTTTAACTATAGTTTTGTACCCAAAGAAAGAGGTGAGTTTGGTTTTGGCTCTGCTTTTTTCATTATTGCTTCAACCTTTAACCTTGTGTCCAGGAAATATATTGTGGAGCATGAATCTAAAATGCAGGTTTATCCGTCGGTGTTGCAAATGAAAAAATATGAACTACTTGTTTTTCAACAACAACGCATCAATGTAGGTATAAAGAAAATCAGACGTTTGGGTAACAATTCTGAGTTTGAACAGATAAAAACGTATGTTCAAGGTGATGAGGTGAAGACGGTGAACTGGAAAGCCACCAGTAGAAGAAGTGAATTGATGGTAAACCAATACCAAGAAGAGAAATCTCAGCACGTGTTTTTTGTTTTGGATAAAAGTAGACCGATGCAAGGTGATTTTAATGGATTAAATCTGCTGGATTATGCCATCAACACTACGCTAGTAATGTCTAACATTGCCATTAAAAAAGGCGATAAAACAGGATTGATAACGTTTTCTCATAAAATGGGAACTCAACTTCCGGCAGATGGTTCGTCTAGTCAGCTGCGAAGAATTCAGGAGGAACTCTATAACCAACGAACCCAGTTCATGGAGCCCAATTTCGATATGCTTTATCAATCCATTCGAAAATTGGCCCATACGCGCTCGCTGATCGTTTTGTTTACCAATTTTGAAACTGAGTTTTCTATGAGAAGAGCACTACCGCTGCTTCGACGAATCAATCAGAAACATGTATTGGTCTTAGTCTTTTTTGAAAATGAGGAGTTAAACCAATTGGCCTATGGGCCAATAACTACCTTGCACGGAGTTTACCAATCGACAGTGGCAGAAAGAATGTCAGCGATGAAAGGTAGGATTACAAAAGAATTACAGCAAAATGGTATACAGACCATATTAACAGCACCCGATCAATTATCTATTAAAACGATTAACAAGTATTTAGAGCTAAAAGCAAAAGGTACAATATAAAAAAAGGCCGGATTTACCGGCCCTTAAAGATTTTTTAGACAATACTATTTTTCTTCGAAAGTGTAAATCGTAGTTTCATTACCATCTACTTCTTTCAATTTCATACTCTTATCCTTCAACATAACGATGTCCATAGTTGTAGTCGAATTATCGCTGTAGGTTAAAGTTACTTTTGTTTTATCACCATTGAACGACCAAGTTCCAGTGTAAGTAGCCGTCAAGTTCCCTGCAACATCAGTTCTTGAGAAAGTCTCGTCTTTCTTAATGTCAACACTTATTGTTGGATAATAAGAAGTAACATTATTCCCATTGGTTTCGATCACCGTGATCTTCCAGTCGTTAGAAATACGTTGTTTCGCAGTTAATACTGTAAATTTTGATCCTTCATCGTACTTCGAACAAGAAGTGATCGTTAATGCAGAAATTGCAAGTGCTGCAATAGCTAAAGATTTAGAAAATAGTTTCATAACGTTAAATTTTGTGCGCACAAAAATAGACAATTTAATAATCCATGCCTTCAAAAGTGGATTAAATTAACTTATTCATATCAGGAAGATTTTAGTCCTACTTAGCGAATATCAAGTATATTTGTTCTCTTCAGAACCGTAAGTATTTGCTATGGATAGAAATAAACTACTTTTAGAAAAACGTGAATCTTCCTATGTAGGGGGAGGAATGGATAGAATCGATAAACAGCATAAGCAAGGTAAACTTACTGCAAGAGAACGCATTACTTTGCTTTTGGATGATGGATCCTTTAATGAAATAGGACAGTTCGTTGAGCACAGGGCAACGACGTTTGGTTTGGATAAACAAAAGTTTCCGGGAGACGGTGTAATAACCGGATTTGGAACTATTCATGGACGTTTAGTCTATGTTTTTTCGCAAGATTTTACGGTATTAGGAGGGTCACTTTCGGAAACACACGCAGCAAAGATCTGTCGTGTGATGGATCTGGCTATGAAAAATGGTGCACCAATGATAGGGCTCAATGATTCAGGTGGTGCTAGAATTCAAGAAGGTGTAGTTTCATTAGCCGGATATGCTGATATTTTTTATAGAAACACGCGTGCATCAGGTGTTATTCCACAAATTTCAGTGATCATGGGTCCTTGTGCAGGTGGGGCAGTTTACTCTCCGGCCTTGACCGACTTTGTATTTATGGTGGAAGAAACCTCCTACATGTTTGTAACGGGGCCAAATGTGGTAAAAACGGTAACGCATGAAGAGGTAAGTTCAGAGGATCTTGGTGGGGCTAAAGCGCACGCAGAAAAATCGGGCGTGAATCATTTTATTGCTGCCAATGACGTTGAATGTTTGAAGAAAGTACGTGATTTGGTGACGTATTTTCCACAAAATGCATACGAATTACCCCCACATCCTTCAATTTATTCATTTCAAAAAACGAAATACGAACAAATCAAGAATATCTTGCCCGATAATGTGAATATTCCTTACGATATGCGCAAAGTAATTGAATGTGTGATCGATGATGAGAGTTTTAGAGAAGTGCAGGAAGATTATGCAAAGAATATCGTAGTTGGATTTGCACGTTTGGAAGGAAGAACTATTGGTATTGTTGCCAATCAGCCCGCTGCACTAGCGGGTGTTTTGGATATTGATGCTTCACGAAAAGGTGCGCGTTTCGTTCGTTTCTGTGATTCATTTAATATTCCATTACTCGTTTTTGAAGATGTACCAGGATTCTTACCAGGAACAGATCAGGAATGGCGGGGTATCATCACACATGGTGCAAAGTTGTTATACGCTTTCTCTGAGGCTACTGTTCCAAGAATTACCGTGATCACGAGAAAAGCCTACGGTGGTGCCTTCGATGTGATGAATTCAAAAAATATTGGGGCTGACTTAAATTATGCCTGGCCAACGGCAGAAATTGCCGTTATGGGAGCCAAGGGTGCCGCGGAGATCATCTTTAAAAGAGAAATCGCTGAAGCTGCAAATTCTGAAGAAAAATGGAAAGAAAAAGAAGCTGAATACGCAGATCTTTTTGCAAACCCTTATCGAGCAGCGGAAAGAGGTATTATTGACGATGTAATTCTTCCGGAAGAAACCAGAAATAAATTGATCGCTGGATTTAAAATGTTGGAGAATAAGGCCGAAACATTACCGAAAAAGAAACACGGCAATATTCCGTTGTAAAAAAACACTAAATCGATTAATCTGTTGTTATTTTAACATATTTTTATTTGGGCATATATTAGTTTAACTTAGTGGCTTAAAGCACATTACTTAATGCCTACACTATGATTAAACTTTATTCATTTATATTCGGTAGTTTACTATCTTTTTCCCTTTTAAGTCAAACCACATACAACTCGGGGTCGGGTAATTATACTGTTCCCTGCGGTGTTACTTCCATAACCGTTGAACTATGGGGCGGTGGCGGTGGTGGTGCCGGAGATAATATAGTTAACGCCACGGCCGGATCAGGTGGTGGAGGTGGAGGATATACCTCAGTTGTTATTCCAGTTACGCCCGGTCAAGTAATTGCTTATTCAGTAGGTGCCGGAGGCGCTGGTGGCTCTGGAGGTAATGGTTCGGCTGGTGGAAATTCAACATTTGGAGCAAATAGTGCTGGTGGCGGTGGCGGCGGAACCCAAGAGGGTGGCGCCGGTGGTGCCGGTGGTACTGGAACAACGAGCAATGGATCTAATGGAAGCCTTAACTCGGGCACAACTGGTGGTTCTGGTGGTGCTGCTGCAGGAGGTGGAGGTACCGGTGGTGCAGGAAGTGCAACTGGTGTGAATGGAATTGCAGGAACAGCTCCCGGTGGAGGAGGCGGTGCTTCTGGAAATAGATCGGGAGGTGCACAAAATGGTGGAGCTGGTGGTTCGGGTAGAATAACCATAACCCCAGCTGCGGCAACCCCACCTAATACTGCGAGTGCAGGCCCTAATCAAACGTTGGCAGCATGTGCAACTAGCACAACCTTGGCAGCAAATACGGCAACACCTGTTTTTGGAGCCGCCGCTGCAACAGGAACTTGGTCTTGTATTACCAACTGTGCGGGTGTTACCTTCGGAGATGTAAATTCACCAACTTCTTCTGTATCTGGCTTAACTGTTGGATTAAATACAGTTTTACGTTGGACAATATCTGCTCCCGGTTGTACTTCAACAACAAGTAATGTTACCATAAATACCACTTCAGGACCTTTGTGTCCGGTA
>JBFHIN010000106.1:0-6814 GCA_041596415.1 Crocinitomicaceae bacterium
ACGAAAACGGTATTTACTTAAAAGGAAGTTTTCAACTTTGTCGATGGCCGGAATTCGCTTTGGGGCTTCGTCTTCGTCTTCTTCATTTTTCTCCTCCGCTTTTTCATTGTCAGGTTGGGTATTAGATTCAAGTTTTATAGGTGAGTCAATCCCATGTTCAGCCGTATTTTTATAGGCACTTTCGACGGTTGTCATGACTTCTTTTTCATCGTAATTATAGTCGGTAAGAATAAAACCGAGCGCTGCGGCAAAGGGTAATCCTCTCCTATTTAAGTTACAGGCGAGTTGGTGGACAAAGTTATTGCGGTTGCCGAGTGTATAGGATTCTTTTTGTTGGGTGAATTTGACGGTGGAGTTGTATAGGTTTAGGGGGTTGGTTACTGGGTGCTGGTTACTGGTTACTGGGTGTTGGGTGTTGGGTGCTGGGTGTTGGGTGTTGGGTGTTGGATGCTGGGTGTTGGGTGCTGGTTGTTGGGTGTCGGGTGCTGGGTGCTGGGTGTTGGGTGCTGGGTGCTGGGTGTTGGGTGCTGGGTGCTGGGTGCTGGGTGCATTCGTGGGATCTTCGCTGTGCTGCGAGGTTGCTGGTTCTTCTGATTTATCATTTATAGTGCTACTAAATAACTGAGCGGAGGGGTTGTGATAGGTATCGGGGTCGTGGGACATAAAACAGAGTCGGGTGTAATCTTTGCCGGATTTATCTATTGAGAGCGTGGTGAGTTGTTCGTAATAGGCTTGCACTTTCAGGTAGGTTTCTTTGTGCGTCTTCGCTGTTGCCTTGGTTTGGACAAAGACTTTGAGACCATTTCCTGATGGACTGGTGAAGGTTGCCAGGGTAAACGCATCTTCCATCACTGATTTGCGGCAGTTTATTAATTGATCTTCAGTGAGCTTGTCAAAGTCGAGGACAATGATGCCGGAATATTCTTTGAGTGCTTTCTGATTCCTACCACCTTCGAATTGTCCGGAAGGCGTGAAAGCGATTAAACCCTTTTTGGCTTTCTCATATTGTTTGAGCTTTCTTTCTTCCAAGCACTTACGAATGTAAGCGATCGGGCGCATGTATTTTCCTGTTTTAATATCGTTGAGAATCTCTTCGAAGGGTTTATTCTCGGTGATTGTGGTGAAGTTTTGGAATATAGACAGATTCATGAGGTTGAGGGTTTAAAGGTTAAGGGTGTTGGGTGCTGGTTGCCGGTTGCCGGTTGCTGGGTGCTGGTTGCCGGTTGCCGGTTGCTGGGTGCTGGGTGTTGGGTGCTGGGTATAGGGTACTGGTTGCTGGTTGCTGGGTATAGGGTGCTGGGTGCTGGGTGTTGGGTGTTGGGTGCCGGGTGGAAGGGCGATGGAGCGATGGAGAAATGAAGTATTGGAGTAATGGAGAAATGGAGTATTGGAGGAATGTAGTAATGTAGTAATGGAGTGATGGAGTGATGGAGTGATGGGGCGATGGGGCGAAGAGGTGAAAGTGATGTTTCTGTTTTGCTGCTATTTTTTGGGTAATTCATCGCTTTACTGATTAAGTTGTTTTCTTTTCTTAAGATTGGATTGTCTGCGGGCTTTGCTTCGGTTGGCAAAGGATTCGTTGTAGTGGTTTTTCAGGAAGGATTCCACATCGTCGCGGGTATAGTAGATTTTGGCTCCTACTTTGGAATAAGAGATTTTGCCCTCGTCGCGCCAGCGTTGAGCTGTACGTGCTGCGATTTTCATAATGCTAACGAAATCTTCATTGTCGATAATAAAGTCTTTCATTTGTTTTGCAGAAGGTTGCAAACGCAGGTTGAGTTCTTCGATTTTGTCCATAAGGTTCTGGTACTGATCGGGTGTCATAAATATTGCTTCCATGTCTTTTGTTTTTTAAAGATGTTTAGGCTACAAAAGAATGGTCAAAACGAAAGTCACACTGTTGCAAACGAGCCACCGTGGTTCGTTTTTTTATAAGTAGATGACAGCTAATTCATTATGAGGTTTTCAAAAATACGATTTGGAAAATCTATGTGATTTGGATGATTTTAGGGTAAAATCACCTAAAATTTATGTGACTTTGAGTGATTTTGATAAAAAAGGGGGCTTTATGAAAAATTCTATCTATTTGATAATAAATGGAATACAAACTATGTTTTGATGAAGTTTAGGGTCACATCCGTTTTATGTGACTTGGTGTGATTTTATTTATCACCCAAATGAGGTTAAGGTTGAGAATCAGTTTGAGTGCGTGGTTTATTCGTCTAGATCGATTTCTTTATGCGATTTTGGGCGACTGTTGTATTTGCTCGGGCTGAGATAAGTACGCACGGTGGACGGATTAAACGGGTTGCCTTGCATATCCATAAATGAGTTGCAAATAAACGCTGTAGCTTCTTTGATCGACCAGGGATAAATTGGCTGTCCGTTATTCCCTTTCTTTTTCATCAGTTTATAATAGAAATCGCAAATGGTTTTCAATTCCGCATTGACGCGCAATTTGTTCGATGATTTAGCGCTTTGCTTTCGCTTTTCTATCGCTTTTTCCATCAATTCTTCTGCTTCGAAAAGGCTGTTAATTTCAAGCTGACATTGCTCGTCGAATTTAGGGTTTCGGTTGGATACAAATTCAGGCGGGTTCTGCTTGTAATCTTTAATCTGCGCTTTTAGGTACAATATCTTTTCTTCGGTAATTTTCATTGATTTAATATCTTCCAAAACGGTCTTAAAACAATAAACTTTGTCGCCGGTATATCCATTCAGGGCTTCAAACTGCTTTTTTGCTCCCGCATTTTGTTCTGATATAAATTTAATTGTTTGGCGTTTGGTTATGATTTCCATCATAAATTTCATATTTCTGTACCTCAGATTTTCTGTTTTCAGGTTTTCAAAATTGACCTTGATGAGTTTTTCAAACCCATTAAGCCATTTGATGGGATTTTTATGTAACTCGCATTGATAATTGAGAAAATCATTAGATTCAGAAAGCCCAATGGTTAGAACTTTGGAATACAAAGACTTGCAATAGGATTCCTGTGTTAATTCACCTTGTACACTAATATCAAAAATAGTGCATGCCTTATCATCAGGATTGACAACAATAAAATCGGAAAAATGAACGGAGCGAAAATTCTTGGGAGTTAAAATCATAACATTAAAGTTTAAATGGAACTGAATTAAATGGGAATCGGGTCATTTAAATAATGAAGTACAATAATGTAGGGATGAGTATTCAAAATGGTAATATAAATTTTGTTTATAGCTATTTCAATTCATTCCAGAAAAATGAATTTTAAGAAACATAAAAGTAAAAAAAAATATAATAAAAAGGGTTATACACCTCAAAAAAAGTTAAAATGCTTCAAAAATAATGATCTGAATTGGGGTTTTAAGTATGTGAATATCATTCACTAGGCTCTTTTGAAGCTTGAGTTTCGGGATCTGGTTTCTTTTCATTGAAAACGCGCATGGCTTTATTGAGTTCTTCATTTACAATTTTTGCGTAAATCTGAGTTTCTGAGAGTTCGGCATGACCAAGAATCTTTGAAACTTTGTCGATACTAATGCCTTTTGTCAAGGCTCTGGTTGCCCAAGTATGACGACTGATATGAAAGCTGACGTGTTTGGTTAACAAAGCTTTATTAGCAATAATGTTTAGGTTTTTATTGGTGTATGCGGTTGCTCTTGAGATTTGTAGATCGAGCTGAATGGGATCTTTGCGATCAAAATCCAGGGGCAGCATAGGAAAAATAAAATCGGTTGGTTGAGGATCTTTAGGTCGGTATTTTTCGATAATTGCTTTGGCCTTGTCAGGAAGCTGGAAGGAAAGTTGAGCTTTGGTTTTTCTAACTGAAACGTGAATGATTTCTCCATCATAGTCGTCCCAAGTCAGCTGTAAGACGTCCGAAATACGAAGACCACCGGCATAAGAGGCGAAAACGAACATGTCCTTGTGTAGGTCCATTCGTGTACCTGGCGTCACTTTCACCTTTTCGAAACGTGCTAATTCTTCTTCAGTCAGATAGACCCTTTGTGTTTTTTCCGTTTTCAACTTGAACTTATTGAAAGGGATTTCTTTGTGTTCGATGAGATCGAGGCGGTAGGCATCGTTGAAAAGCTTGCGGATGAATCTCATATCCTTGTTGATGGTGTTCACTTTGTTTTTAAATTCTTTCTGGCAATACTTTTCGTATCTGGTGAGGAAGTCAACCGTGATGTCTTGAAAAAAGAGGGGTTGGTTATCCATAAATTTCTTTAATTTATTTAGGATGGATTTGCTTTTGTCGTGCGTTCCGATTTGCCCGGCACTCATATATACTTTACACGCCTCATCGCCAAATTTGAAGAAGTCTGTTCGTTCGGGTCCATCAATAAGTTTCTTGAGGTCTTTGACGGTGAGGGATTTGGTGGTAATTTCTCCGTCAATCACGCTTGCTTCGATTTCCAGTCGCCTCGTTTCAATAAGGTTGTTTAGGCGTTGCCAATTGGGATAACCTCGTGTTATTTTACTCTTTACAGGATCCCAGAATTTAGGATCTACTTTGACGTGTGCCGCTATTTTTTTATATTTCCTATCTTTGATGACGCAATAGTTAATGGGCGCCAGTCCTTTTTTATTGATGCGATCTGTTCTTAGAATGACTGTTACTGTGGGCATAACGATGTTTTTTTTGAATACCTAAAGATACAAAAAAAAACGATTCTGTGGGAAACATTGTGGGAAACATTTTTGTAAAAGTGTGTCAAAATGAGTCATTTGTTGGCTAAGTGAATTTTTTATATAGCTGATATACAAGTATATAAAAGAAATGTAGAGACAAGAGCGGACATAGTTGTAGTCCCAGCCAGATCACCTTAAGACCGAAACAGCCATGTTTTGGTCTTTTTTTATGCCCGTAACGCGTTTGACTTTTAATCAAAGGGTATATTAAATGCCTAGCGGCGGATGTTTTTAAGAGGAGGGTGTGTGATCGCACGCGTTGGGAAACGCGCGAGAGCGGCGGGGGCAGTTAAGAACTAAATTTATTGTTTGGTTCTTTTCTGCTATCTTTGTTTTAAACTGGAAATTAGCATATTTATAACTGCTACTTTTCTTATACTAAACCGTTATGTGCAATTATGGTAAACCAAAAAGTATACAATATTCGAAAATCTGTATAAGAAAGCACGACTTCATTTATCCGACTTTTGTCCTATCCTTTAAATCATTAAAAAACAGACGAAAATGAATACAAATCAATTTGGCAAAAAAGGTTGGACACCTGATAGAATCGAAAACTTAAATGGTAAAACATATGTCGTAACAGGTACTACAAGCGGAACAGGTTTTGAAGCAACAAAAATATTGCTTTCAAAAGGGGCAAAGGTGGTCATGCTTAACAGAAACCCAAAGAAAGCAGAAAACACTATTAAAATTTTAAAACAAGAACTTGGAACCAATATAGACGTTTTGGCTATTAAAATGGATTTAGAGGCACAAGATTCAGTAAAAAAAGCGGCTGGAGAGGTTATCAAAACAATTCCGAAAATTGACGCCTTAATCTGCAATGCGGCAATTGCTCAAGTACCTAAACAAAAGCTAACTGTTGACGGTTGGGAAAGTCAAATGGGAACAAATTTCTATGGAAATTGGACATTACAGGCTTTATTGTTTCCACTTATAGAAAAATCTAAAGGACGAATTGTAACCGTAGGTAGTATGGGATATGATATGGGGATTAAAACAATCAAATTTGATGATTTGAATTGGGATAAAGATTACACCCCTAATAATGCGTATAGCCAAAGCAAACTGGCGCAGATTATGACTATCTATGAATTGCAGGATAGATTGAGAGAAGCAGGAAAAACAGATGTTAAAGCCTACGCTTGTCATCCCGGTTCTTCAAGAACCAACCTTATTAGCACAAGCGGAAGTTTTATGATGAAGCTTATTTTTGGGATGATGAAATTGTCGCCATTAACACAATCTGCTGAAAAAGGAGCCTATCCGCAATTGATGTGTGCAACAGAACCAAATCTTGACCAGAGTGGTTTTTATGGTCCTACAGGCAGAAGTAATTGGGTTGGGCCGGTTGGTGAACATACATTAGAGCCACACGCTAAAGATAAAGCTGTAGCTAAAAGACTATGGGAACTTTCAGAAAAAGAAACAGGTATAAAATGGATTTTTTAAAATAAAGTAATGAAAGTAATAATAACAGGATCAACAGGAATGGTGGGCAAAGGCGTTTTATTAGAATGTCTTGATGATGACAGAATTAGCGCGGTTTTGCTCGTTAATAGATCTCGTATTGATATTAAACATCCCAAAATAAAAGAAATAATCCTTAAAGATTTTACAGATTTAAGTACAATTCAACATGATTTAAAGAACTATAATGCATGTTTTCATTGTATGGGAGTATCATCGGCAGGTATGAAAGAAGAGCAATACTTTGAACTAACTTTTACAATTACTGAAAGTTTAGTGAATGTGCTTTACAATTTTAACCCCAATATGACTTTTATTTATGTTTCAGGCGATGGAACGGATAGCACAGAAAATAGCAAAACGATGTGGGCTAGGGTAAAAGGAAAAACAGAAAACTTGATTTTAAATAAGGGATTTAAAGATGCCTATGCTTTTAGGCCAGGTATTATTTTGCCCGAACGGGGAGTGAAATCTAAGACCAAATTGTACAATTCACTTTATATTTTAATGCGCCCAATTTTTCCCATATTGAAAAAAATGAAATCGGTTACTACCTCACAAAATATTGGGAAAGCAATGATTGGGTTAACTTTAAATTCAAAGCAAGTAAAAATATTGTCAGGAAGTGATATTAACCAAGCTGCAACAAACAATTAAAAGATG
>JBFHIN010000107.1:0-6785 GCA_041596415.1 Crocinitomicaceae bacterium
AGATTTTAACGAGAAGAACAAAGAACAATCCTATTTTGATTGGTGAACCCGGCGTTGGTAAAACGGCAATTGCGGAAGGCTTGGCTCATCGTATTATCGAAGGCGATGTGCCGGAAAACTTAAAAAGCAAAACCGTTTACTCACTAGATATGGGGGCCTTAATCGCCGGCGCTAAATACAAAGGGGAATTTGAAGAACGGTTGAAATCAGTTGTTAAGGAAGTTATTAATGCCGAAGGTGAAATTGTTCTTTTTATTGATGAAATACACACGTTAGTTGGCGCAGGAGGCGGAGGTGAAGGAGCCATGGACGCTGCCAACATTCTTAAACCGGCTTTGGCTCGAGGAGAATTAAGGGCTGTTGGAGCAACAACTTTAAGCGAGTATCAAAAGTACTTCGAAAAGGATAAAGCTTTAGTGCGACGTTTTCAACCGGTTTTGGTCGATGAGCCGTCTACTGAAGATGCAATTTCAATCTTAAGAGGTATCAAGGAAAAGTACGAGAATCACCACCGCGTTTTGATTAAAGATGCAGCCATTATTGCGGCGGTAGAACTTTCTCAGCGTTACATTACAGATCGTCATCTACCAGACAAGGCTATAGATTTGATTGATGAAGCCGCATCTAAACTTCGCATGGAGATCAATTCTAAACCTGTTGAGCTTGATGAGATCGAGAGAAAGATCATGCAGCTTGAAATTGAAAAAGCTGCCTTGAAACGTGAAAATGACCAGAAGAAAATTGAAAATGTCGAGAAAGAACTAGCTAATTTAACGGAACAGCGCGACGCTTTTAAAGCCAAATGGCAGTCTGAGCGCGATGTTGTAAACGCAGTTCAGGAAGCCAAAGAGAATATCGAGAATTTTAAAATTGAAGCTGAACAAGCTGAAAGAGCAGGCGACTACGGTAAAGTCGCTGAAATTAGATATGGTAGAATTAAGGAGGAGGAACAACATCTTGAAAAATATAAAGAGCAACTTCAAGAGCTTCAGAAAAATTCAAAAATGATCAAGGAGGAGGTGGATACCGAAGAGATTGCGGATGTCGTTTCTCAATGGACAGGAATACCTGTGAGCAAAATGATGGAAAGTGAAGTTTCTAAATTGCTTCGATTAGAGGACGAACTTGGTAAACGAGTTGTTGGACAGGAAGAAGCCATTGAAGCCATTTCAGATGCAGTTCGGAGATCCCGAGCAGGCTTACAAGATTCGAAGAAACCAATTGGTTCCTTTATTTTTCTAGGAACGACCGGTGTTGGTAAAACGGAGTTGGCAAAAGCGCTCGCTGAATTCTTGTTCAACGATGAAAACGCAATGACTCGTATCGATATGAGTGAATATCAGGAAAAACACTCTGTTTCACGTCTTGTAGGAGCGCCTCCGGGATATGTTGGTTATGATGAAGGCGGACAATTAACCGAAGCTGTAAGAAGACGTCCCTACTCTATTGTGCTTTTAGACGAAATTGAAAAGGCACATCCGGATGTTTTCAACATTCTTTTACAAGTATTGGATGATGGCCGCTTGACAGATAACAAAGGCCGATTGGTTAATTTTAAAAATACGATCATTATAATGACCTCTAATTTAGGCTCAAATTTGATCCATGAAAAATTTGATGGGATTAAACCTCAAGAATTCGATCGTGCAGCAGAACAAGCAAAATATGAGGTGCTTGAATTACTTCGACAGACCATACGTCCTGAATTCCTGAATCGTATCGATGAAACTATAATGTTCTTGCCGTTAACAAGAGAAAATATCCTGGAAATCGTTTCAATTCAGTTAAATAGCTTAAAGAAACAATTGAAAGAAAAAGATATCGATCTCTATGTAAAAGAAGAAGCCTTCAACCACATTGCAGATATCGGTTATGACCCGTTTTTTGGCGCACGTCCGGTAAAACGCGTTATCCAAAAACAAGTCTTAAATGAATTATCAAAAGCCTTACTTTCGGGTAGTATTGAAACCTCTCAGCCTGTTGTGATGGATGTCTTTGACGGAAACATCGTTTTTAGAAAGCCCGTGGCAACCGATACTGAAATCCAGCAATATGAGGAAGTTGAAGAAAATAAAGATTAAGGAGTCATAACAACAAAATCAAAGGAGGGAGAAATTCCTCCTTTTTTTATTGAAAGGAAAAATCTTAAGAATTGAGATTCTTCCGACTTAAAAACTTAACTTTGTGCCTTTAAATTTAAAATTTACCAATTAGAAAATGAGTACAGCTTTAGGAAATCACATCCTGGTAGAATTCATGAATTGCGATCCGCATATCATGAATGACGTATCGACAATTGAAAGAGATATGGTTGAAGCGGCGCAAAAAGCCGGAGCAACAGTGATCAATTCAACGTTTCACCATTTCTCTCCATGGGGAGTTTCCGGTGTTGTGGTTATTCAAGAAAGCCATCTTGCGATTCATACTTGGCCAGAATATGGTTATGCTGCAGTGGATCTTTTTACTTGCGGAGAAATGGACGCCTGGATTTCTTTCGATCACTTAAAAGAATGTTTCAAGTCTCAATCGTATTCTGCAATAGAAATGAAACGAGGTTCAGTGAATCTATTGACCAGAAATGACTTCGATATGTCTACGATGCGCCAAAAGGCGAGCGAATGGAGAAATCCTGATTTCTTTACGCGCAACGTTTGGTTCACGGATAAAGATGAGTTTCAGGCCTTGTCATTGCGTTTTACAGGTGAAGTTTTCTATGATGTTCAATCACCTTACCAGCGAGTAAGAATTCTAGAGTCTTACAAATACGGAAAAATGTTGGCATTAGACGATATGGTAATGACAACGATTGAAGACGAATTCCATTATCATGAGATGATCTCTCATCCTTCCATGTTTCTGCATGGAAATGCAAAGAATATTCTTGTAATTGGTGGAGGTGATGGAGGAACAGTAAGAGAAATCTTACGCCATAGTAATGTGGAAAAAGTTACTATGGTAGAAATTGACGGTGAAGTGATCAAGGCATGCAAGGAACATTTACCTCAAATTGCAGCTTCATTTGACGATCCTAAATTAGAGTTGATCGTGGACGATGGAATTGCGTTTATTAAAAATGCAAAGCCGGATACTTATGACATCATTCTAGTTGATGGTTCTGATCCTGTTGGACCTGCAGAAGGTTTATTTTCTGTCGAATTCTACAAGAATTGCTATAATGCTCTTAAAAAGGACGGTATCCTTGTCGCTCAAGGTGAGTCTCCTAAATTTAACGAAAAGGCCTTTTCTGAATTGAATCATACACTTCAAGACATTTTTGGAGTTAAAAACGCACCAGTATCTTTGTTCTTTGTACCTACCTACCCTACAGGTATGTGGAGTTTCCAATACGGTATAAAAGGAGATAAAAATCCTACTGAACTAAGTAACGAGGAGGCCATTGACGCATTTGTTGAAGAAAAAGGTTTGCGTTATTACAACACTGCAGTACACAAAGGAAGTTTTGCAACTCCTAATTTTGTAAAAAATCTGATCAAGAAATAAATAATAAAATCCCGAACTTTAGTTTGGGATTTCTTTTTTTGAAACTTTAACGATAGAACATGAACTTCGATCCAAATGGCGTAGGCATTGCAAATGGAAATATTTTTGGTTTTCCGGTAAATGAAAAGGAAGCCGATATTGTAATTATTCCTGTTCCTTGGGATGCCACCGCATCTTACGGGAAAGGTACAAGTAAAGGCCCAGAAGCAATTTTAGAATCTTCAACACAATTGGATTTTTATCATCCTAAGTTGGATAATGCCTATCAGACCAAAGTTTTCATGTCACCTGTTTCTGAAGAATGGAAAGATATTAATGACAATTTAAGTCATGAGTCTTTAGATTACATAGACTTCCTTGAACAAGGCGGTAATACAGATAAAAATTCACATTATGCAGAAATCGTTGAGCGCATAAATGGTACGCATCAAGCAATTAAGCTCAATTTGGAAGAACGCGCCAATGGTTTGTTGGCACAAAATAAAATTGTAGGCGTTTTGGGTGGTGAACACTCTACCCCATTAGGCCTGATAAGAGCCCTAAATTCGAATTTTGAAGAGTTTGGGATTTTGCAGATCGATGCACATGCCGACTTGAGAGTTGCGTACGAAGGATTTCATCAATCTCACGCCAGCATCATGTATAATGTACTTCAGGAATGTCCTAATATGGTCAAACTAGTTCAAGTTGGTATCCGTGACATTGCACAATCGGAGGTTGACATGATTAAAGAAAATTCTACACGAATAAAAACTTTCTTTGATTGGGAATTGAAAGAGGAGAATTACAATGGTAAATCCTGGGCCCAGCAGGCTGAGGAGATTGTAAAAGAACTTCCTGAAAACATCTACATTTCTTTTGATATAGACGGATTAAAACCGGAACTATGCCCAAATACAGGAACACCAGTTCCAGGTGGATTTGAATTAGAAGAAATTAGCTATTTGTTTTTTCTACTGGCCAACTCCGGAAAACGAATTATTGGTTTTGACTTAAACGAGGTTTCACCTGGAAGCGAAGGTGACTGGGATGCTAATGTTGGTGCTCGAGCATTATGGAATCTCGTATGCGCTGTGGAAAAAAACAGAAGAGTTTTTAAAGGACTGATTTAACAAAAATCAGTACCTTAGAAGAAAAAGTTCTACATATGAGAAAGTTGAATACTAGCGTTTTGATTGCCATTGTTGTAGCTACATTATTCTGTGCATTCAAGGTTTTTATTAAAAATGATATACAACCATTTCTATCGTTTTTAATCGTTGGGATATTAAGTTCGATTCAGTTTTTTAGTTTGGAGCTGTTAAAAGAAAAAGGGAAACAAGACTACTATTTCCTTACTTCTGTATCCTATATCATGCTTATAGTGATGGCCGGGATACACTATTTTCCGTTCGTCCTTGGTTTGGTATGGAACTTTGCTTTCGTGATGTTGATTCTCCAACTAACCTACATTATTGGAAAAAGACTGCGTGAACGAGAATTGCTTTTTGCAAATATCGCCCGATGGACGCTAAACACGGTGAGTTTATTTTTTATAGTAATCTTAATTTTTCAATTTTCATCTAAGATCTACTTTACTTTACTCACTTATGCATTAACATTTACTTCTGCGCTTGTGCTCATTAGTTTTTTATTAGGACTTAAGCCAAAGCAATCTCAAAACACATAAGTACCGAAACCTCTTATGCGTTTCATCCAATAATCTGACTTTTCAATTTCTGTGACTATTACCCCTTTAGAGGAGCTTGCATGAACCATAACTAGCGGTTGATTTCTTTCGGAAATTATAATACCAACGTGTGAAATCCCTGAACCATTATCAAAGAATACCAGATCCCCCTTATTTACGCTCTTTTCTTTAATCTTTCTAGATGACTCATACTGATCTACTGCCCTTCTTGGAACCTCTTTACCAAATTCCTTTAAGACATAGCCCGTAAATCCACTGCAATCAAATCCGTGCGGATCGTTCCCAGCCCAAACGTAAGGCACCCCCACCTGCTTCATTGCTAGTGTCACAATTTTTTCCCGCTCTTTGCCATAAATGTCCGACTCATACCCGCCTGAAGCGACATCAGAAGGCTTTATTTCTCCCTGATGATCAATATCCGGAATTTCGTCAAACAAACCTGCGATTGCCTCTTGAAGACGATCAAAATCTTTTTTCAAGCCTCTTCGTCTAAGATCTTCTGCCCAAGAAAAAAGATCTCGTTTAAGAAATGAAATTTCATACACGTGGGCATTGAAGATTTTCTTTCCATCGCTGGACAATTTTATCTCTCGAAATAATTTAGCGGCGTCTTCAAGTGCATTAGGATGGCGTACCAACCAATGCTCATTCTGACTTAGTTGAAACATACTTAAGGCCTTGTAAAATTTGGGAACCTGCGAATAGTCGTAATCCGGAATATCCAACAATTTATTAGCTTTTCGATATACCAGTTTATAGTGGCGTTGAGCGTAGTACATCTCAAGTTTATCAAACTCTTTTACTTGAGCTGTTGACTGAAAAGCAACGCAACAACAAAAAATAACGACTGCAAAAATCCTCATCTCCAATACTTTTTACGAATAAACAGATTTTTCCTTTGTATTGGTACAGCCTAACAATTTTTCATTTAACAATCACATGTTTATTCTTTTAAACACGGAATTAACATTTTTTTTCGGCTAAAAGCGTTCCTTTATTCGGAAATTGTCGTTAAATTAAAAGTTAAATTCGCAATAGCACTAAAATGATCAAATACATTCCTGGTTTACTTTTCATCCTTACGATCCAATTCGCTCATACACAG
Organism: Crocinitomicaceae bacterium; assembly: GCA_041596415.1. GTDB lineage: Bacteria > Bacteroidota > Bacteroidia > Flavobacteriales_D > Crocinitomicaceae > M0103. Next base: position 6,297 of record JBFHIN010000107.1, read on the forward strand.
CACGATCCTACAAAAGTTGCCACAACCCAAAAATTTGACGAAGTCTTAACTTATGTCAATAAAATGTATGTAGACCCAGTTGATGATAAATCACTTACTGATGCTGCAATTATTTCCTTGTTAGAGAAATTGGACCCACATTCAACCTATATTTCTAAGGATGAAGTTGAATCTGCGAATTCTTCCATTAACGGTAGTTTCGTAGGTATCGGTATTCGCTTTCAGATCTTAAAAGATACCTTAATGGTGGTTGCGACAATTCCAGGCGGTCCTTCAGAAAAATTGGGAATATTACCTGGTGATAAGATCACAAAAATCGAAAATGAAAATGTTGCAGGTATCGGATTAAAGAATAATCAGGTTAGAGAAAGGTTATTGGGAGAGCTTGGCACTAAAGTAAAGGTTGAGGTAATGCGCAAAAACTCGAGAAAACCACTTGATTTTGTGATTACACGTGACAATATTCCAATTAATTCTGTAGATGCACAC
>JBFHIN010000108.1:0-6670 GCA_041596415.1 Crocinitomicaceae bacterium
CTAATGAGGATGCATTACAATTAGCAGTAATTGATGCGTTGGGAAGAGTTATTCTTCAAAAGGAATTAAATGCATCCGAGCTTGAAATAGAACAACAAATAGATCTTTCTACCCAAGACAAAGGAATCTACTATTTGAAATTGTTCTCTTCTGAGCAACAAAAAGTAGTAAAATTGATCTATACAGAATAGGTAAAAAAGATTGTTTTCAACACTTAAAAATGGTCTCGCTTAGGCGAGGCCTTTTTTATTTTGTCAATACACCACTTTGAAGTAAAGCCGAATGTGATTCAAGCAATGATTGAAAAAAAGGCTTTCCAAAAGCGCGTTCGATAGGTTCTTTTAAAAATCTGTAAACAGGAACATCGAGTTGCTCGCCACAAGAACAAGCAGGTGAACAGATATCCCAAGTTTCAAAAACCAAGGCCTTTGTTTCATTGAATTTTTTAATACGTATGGGGTAAAGATGACAGGAAATAGGTTTTTTTAAGCTGGTTTTTCCTTCTTTAAAAGCTTTTTCAATGGCACACTTGGTGATTCCTTGTTCGTCAAAAAAGACGAATGCACATTCCTTATTATTAACCAGGGTGGTCACAGGTTCATTTTCTACATCCATGTAAAAGACGCCCTGTTTTTCAACGGCATTTATTCCCTCATCACGCATGTAAGGTTTGATCTGGTCCAGATCTTCTTCCAATTGATCAATCTCTTCAAAGGTTATTGGGGCACCTGAATTCCCCTCAATGCAACAAGCGCCCTTGCAAGCCTGTAAGTCACAAACAAACTTTTTTGAATAAACTTCCGCATCCACTACCAAATCCTCTACCTGAATATACATCCTCAAATTTTTACAAATTACGGCATATTTCAAGTGTTTTAAAAACTTATTTAACTGGTTTTGTTGAACTTTGTAAAAAAAAACCTATATTTGCAACAGATTTTAAGATTTATACAAGGAACGAGGGGACGAAAGTCCCCTCTTTTAGTAAAAAAATGATTAATAAAGCACTTGTCCTTGATTTGGTGAATGAGCGAATAGATGAACTAGCTAATGGTTTATTTGTTGTCGAGTTAAACATTTCTTCTAGTAATGTTATTCATATCGAATTAGATAAAAAAGAAGGGAATGTTTCTGTGCAGGATTGTATTTCGGTCTCAAGAAATGTTGAGCATAACCTTGATCGCGAAGAACAGGATTTTGAGTTACACGTTTCATCAGCGGGATTGGATAAACCCTTCCGTGTTCCTGAACAGTTTACAAAGAATGTTGGACGACAGGTGAAGGTCATCTTGAACGATGGGTCAAAACTGGAAGGAAAATTAATTAAAGCTGATGCTAGTGTCTTGACGCTGGAGACAGAAAAGAAAGTTAAGATCGAAGGAAAAAAGAAAAAGGAATTGGTGATAGAACAAACGGACTATCCCATGGAGCAAATAAAAGAAACAAAAATTGTAATTTCATTTAAATAGGTAAACATGAATAGCCTTGAATTAGTTGAGTCGTTTTCGGAATTCAAAGAATTGAAAAGCATCGACAAACAAACGATGCAACATGTGTTGGAAGATGTGTTCCGAGCAATGTTAAAAAAGAAGTTCAATACCGACGAGCATATAGATATTATCGTGAACATTGATAAAGGTGATGTTCAAATCTTCTTGAATAAGGAGATTGTCGATGATGGTGAGGTTGAGGATCCAAATACTGAGATCGCTTATTCTGACGCAGTTAAAATTGAGCCGGATTTCGAAATCGGTGAGGAGGTAACGGAAGAATTTAAATTTGCTGACTTCGGTCGTAGAAATATTTTGTCTTTGCGCCAAAACTTGATCTCAAGAATCATGGAGTTGGAGAAAGACCACTTGTATAAAGTTTACAAAGAAAGAATCGGTGAGATTGTAACGGGTGAGGTTTACCAAGTATGGAAAAAAGAGATCATGGTAATTGACGACGAAGGTAATGAGTTGTTGCTACCTAAGTCTGAACAAATTCCTTCTGACTACTTCAAAAAAGGAGAAACGGTTCGTGCGGTAGTGGCTAAAGTGGATATGCGTAACAGCAGCCCGGTAATTATTCTTTCTAGAACAGCACCAGAATTCTTGGAGCGCTTGTTCGAGTTGGAGGTGCCTGAAGTATTTGACGGTTTAATCACCATTAAGCGTATTGTACGTGAACCGGGAGAAAGAGCCAAAGTAGCTGTTGAATCTTACGATGACCGCATTGATCCTGTTGGAGCATGTGTGGGAATGAAGGGGTCTAGAATTCACGGAATTGTTCGCGAATTACGCAACGAAAACATCGATGTGATCAATTATACCAATAATTCACAACTGTTGATTCAAAGAGCATTATCTCCGGCAAAGATTTCTTCAATTGAAATTAATGAAGAGGAAAGTCGTGCTAAAGTTTTCCTTAAACCGGATCAAGTATCTTTGGCTATCGGTAAAGGAGGACACAATATTAAATTAGCTGGAAAGCTTTGTGGATACGAATTAGATGTTTACAGAGAAGGAGAAGTTGATGTTGAAGATGTTGATTTGGAAGAATTTGCTGACGAAATCGATGGATGGATCATTGATGAATTGAAAGCTATCGGTTGTGATACTGCGAAATCTGTGTTGGAGATCAGCGTTGCTGACTTGGTTCAAAGAACTGATCTGGAACAAGAGACAATAGAGGAAGTATTTAAGATATTAAGAGCTGAATTTGAGTAAGCAGATATTGCATACAAATAACTACTGAATAAGTAAAAAACGAAGGACACATAAATTATATGGCCGGAAAACCAATAAGATTAGGAAAAGCAGCTGGAGAACTCAATGTTGGGATCTCCACGCTTGTTGATTTCCTAGAAACAAAGGGAGTGAAAATTGACACTAATCCAAACACCAAGTTGGAGAGTGAACACTATGAAATGCTCCAAAAAGAATTCGCTGCGGATCAATCACTTAAGGAGCAATCGAAGTCAACCAGCGTGAAAAGAGAAAAGCGCGAAACTATCTCTATTCGCGACTCTAAGCAACAAGAGGAGGCTCCTGTTGCCAAAGAAGAGGAGGAAGATCAAGAACCAATAAATGTTGAGGAGATCAAGCGCATCGTTTCTGAAGAAAAGAAACCAGAAGTAGAAGTAGAGGAGAAGGTAGAAGAGTCTCCTGTTGCTGAAGTTGAAGAGAAAAAGGAAGAGCCTGAAACCAAAACAATTGGCGAAGGTGATGTTCAGGTTCAGGTAGTCGGAAAAATAGATTTGGATAAAATCAATTCTAAAACACGTCCTGACAAAAAGAAACCTCAGGATTCCAAAGAATCAAAAAAAGAGGAGAAGAAACCTGAACAGACAAAGCCACCGGTAAAGGAGGAGAAGAAAGAAGAACCTAAAAAGGAAACGCCGAAAGAGGAGGGCCCTAAGGAAATAGAAACGATTCGTGTAGAACGTAAAGTGTTGTCGGGTCCTACAGTATTAGGTAAAATCGAACTTCCTGTTGAACGACCAAAATCGAGCTCCTCACACGATTCAGCTGAAGGACGCAAGAAACGTAAAAGAATTAAAAAAGTGGATCCTTCATCCGCTCCTAAACCAGGAGGTGGTGATCAACAAAAGGGTAAACCACAGTTCAAAAAAGGTGTAAAAACGGATAAACCGGAGATCACCGAAAAAGATATCCAAAAAGAGATCAAGGATACATTGGCGAGGCTTTCTAATCAAGGAGGTAAGTCAAAAGCATCCAAGAACCGTAGAGCTAAACGTGATAATGTTGCGCAACGCCGTCATGAAGAAATGATGGCTGCTGAAATGGAAGAGAAGATTTTGAAACTAAGCGAGTTCGTTACGGTTTCTGAATTGGCTTCCATGATGAGCGTTTCACCAACTCAGGTAATCTCTGCATGTATGTCTCTTGGTATTTTTGCTTCGATCAACCAACGTCTTGATGCAGAAACAATTCAGATTATAGCTGAGGAATTTGGTTATGAAACGGAATTTGTAAGTGCAGAAGTTCAAGAGTCGATTCCTACCGTTGAAGATAAAGAAGAAGATCTTGTCGCAAGACCACCTATCATTACTGTGATGGGTCACGTTGACCACGGTAAAACCTCCTTATTGGACAAGATCCGTAACGCAAATGTGATCGAAGGTGAAGCAGGTGGAATTACCCAGCACATTGGTGCATATTCGGTAACCCTGAAAGATGGAAGAAAAATGACCTTCCTGGATACACCGGGTCACGAAGCGTTTACGGCTATGCGTGCTCGTGGTGCTCAGGTAACTGACGTTGCGATTATTATTGTGGCGGCTGATGATGATGTCATGCCACAAACAAAAGAGGCCATCTCTCACGCTCAGGCAGCAGGAGTTCCTATGGTATTCGCCATCAATAAAATAGATAAGCCTGGAGCTAATCCAGATAAAATACGTGAGCAGTTATCCCAAATGAACATCTTGGTGGAAGACTGGGGTGGTAAGTACCAGGTTCAAGAAATATCTGCCAAGCAAAATGTCAACATAGATGCGCTATTGGAAAAAGTGCTTTTAGAAGCTGAATTGCTTGATCTGAAGGCAAATCCAAATAAAAATGCATTAGGAACAGTGATCGAATCTTCATTGGATAAAGGGAAAGGTTATGTAACCAATATGTTGGTTGAGTCGGGAACGTTGAACATTGGAGATATTATTCTTGTGGGTAAAAATTATGGTCGTGTGCGTGCAATGCATGATGAACATGGTGTAAACCTAAAACAAGCCGGTCCATCACAACCAGTTTCAGTACTTGGAATCAATGGTGCACCTAGTGCAGGTGATAAGTTCTACGTGATGGATGATGAGCGTGAAGCGAAGTCTATTGCTCTTAAACGTGAGCAACTCTATCGTGAACAAGGTTTACGTACAACCAAGCATATTACACTGGATGAGATCGGTCGTCGTTTAGCCATTGGTGATTTCAAGGAGTTGAATATCATTGTTAAAGGTGATGTTGATGGTTCGATCGAAGCATTATCAGATTCATTATTGAACTTGTCGACAGAGGAGATTCAAATAAACATTGTACACAAAGGAGTTGGAGCAATATCGGAGGCAGACGTGAACCTTGCTTCTGCATCTGATGCTATAATCGTTGGATTCCAGGTGCGTCCTACAGTTGGAGCACGTAAGTTGGCGGAAAACGAAGAGATCGATATTAGATTGTATTCTGTAATTTACAAGGCAATTGAAGAGATCAAGGCCGCAATGGAAGGAATGCTTTCTCCGGATATTGAAGAGAAGATTATTGGTTCGGCAGAAGTGCGTGAAACATTTGATATTACGAAAGTCGGAACAATTGCAGGTTGTTACGTTCTTGAAGGTATCATTAAGCGTTCATCAAAAATTCGTGTCATCCGCGATGGAATCGTGATCCATACAGGAACACTTGGTTCTTTAAAACGTTTCAAAGACGATGTTAAGGAGGTGAAAAATAACTACGAATGTGGATTGAACATTGATAAGTTCAACGATATTCAAGTGAATGACATCATCGAGGCATTCGAAGAAGTTGAAGTAGCAAGAAAGCTGTAATTACATAAAAACATACAAAAGAGTCCTCTGTCATTTGATAGGGGACTTTTGTATTTAACGCTTTTTTAGCTTTAAACGTTCAGACTTAAGTTCTTATCCTGTTTTTAAGCTTTTTGCTTTATTTAACACATATTGATAATAATCAAAGAGGATTTAGGGATAATTCCGTAACTTTGGACTATAAAAATTAAGAACATGATTTTAGGAGTATTTGGTCCTTGGCAGTTGATCGCGGTTTTAGCGGTAGCCTTATTGTTGTTTGGTGGAAAGAAAATTCCAGAGTTGATGAAGGGTTTAGGTAAAGGCGTTAAGGAATTCAAGGATGCCTCAAAAGGTGAGGAGGAAAAGAACGAGGAGAAAAACTAGATAATTTTCCCATTTTATGTATAAATCGTTTTCTGAAGTAAAAGACGCCCTTGCTTCGGGGGTTTCCGTTTTACAGATAGTTGAAACCTATCTGTACGAGATTCAGGCACATGGTGATCTCAATGCATTTTTAGAAATTTTTGAGGAATCTGCTTTAAAGCAGGCTAAATTAATTGATAAAAAAAGAGAAAACGGTCAAATAGGAAAATTGTCCGGTATGGTCATCGGTATAAAGGATAATTTATGCTTCAAAGATCATAAAGTTTCCGGAGCTTCAAAAATTCTTGAAGGTTTTGAATCGCTATATACAGCAACGGCAGTGCAACGTCTGATCGACGAAGATGCCGTGATCATTGGAAGATTAAACTGCGATGAATTTGCAATGGGTTCTTCCAACGAAAGTTCAGCCTACGGGCCAGTGAAAAACCCATTAAATAAAACCCTAGTTCCTGGTGGATCTTCCGGAGGATCTGCTGCAGCGGTAGCGGCTAGGTTATGTACAGCGGCGTTAGGTAGTGACACGGGTGGTTCAATTCGTCAACCAGCTTCCTTCACAGGGACTTATGGTGTTAAGCCAAGTTATGGGAGAATTAGCCGTCATGGTTTACTGGCTTATGCCTCATCATTTGATCAAATAGGACCATTCGGTAATACATTGGAAGATACAGCGCTGTTATTAGAGGTGATGTCTGGTCAGGATGAGTACGACGCTACGGCAAGCACAAGTATGGTACCCTCATACACGGCATTAAATTCAGA
>JBFHIN010000109.1:0-6627 GCA_041596415.1 Crocinitomicaceae bacterium
AGCTCCAGTTGTCGCCTAACGATCTCTTCCAATTCAGGCGGACCATAGATCGTTAATCCTTGATTTCGCCCTAACAAGTGCATCGTGCTTATAAGCCCTACAAGTCCAAAATAATGGTCACCGTGAAGATGGGTAATTAAAATATGCTGAATCTTCTGTAACTTAATACCAAAACGTCGAAGTTGCATTTGAGTCCCCTCAGCACAATCGATCAAAATGTGTCGATCGTTACACTGGACATACTGTGAAGAAGGATTTCTTCTTGCTGTTGGAATTGCTCCTCCGCTACCAAGAATTGTTACTGAAAAACTCACTTATGCATCATTTCAAGCGCCTCACTTTGGGTTGAATAGATTGTGAGTACTTTATCTAATTGAGCAATTTGAATCAATTTCATCACATTTTCTTGCAAACCGCAAAGTATAAATCTGCCATTGGTATCTTTACAAAGTCGATTGGCTGTGAGCAGCGCACTTAAACCCGATGAATCACAATATTTTGTTGCGGAAAGATCGATAATGATATTATTCACCCCATTCTTGTTCAATAAGACCAATTCTGCTTTCAATTCGGAAGCATTGGAAGCATCCAATTTCTCCATATTTGTTTTTATAACGGCTTCCGTCTTATTTTGAATAGTTTCCACGTTCATAGCAAGGTGTTTAGTCAAATTTAAAAAAAATTATTGACGCTCAATCTTCGAAGCCAACAAATAAATAACGGCCATTCTAACGGCTACACCGTTTTCAACTTGCTGCAAAATGATCGATTGTTTAGAGTCAGCAACATCTGAGGTAATTTCAACACCTCGATTGATCGGACCTGGGTGCATGATAACAATCTCTTTCGATAAAGAATCCAGCAATTCCTTGTTCAATCCGTATTGCATGGTATACTCCCTTAATGAAGGAAAATATTTTATTTCTTGACGCTCGAGCTGTATTCTTAACATGTTAGCCACATCACACCATTCCAGGGCATTACGCAAATTATGCTCAACCTTCACACCTAATTCGTGAATATATTTTGGTATTAATGTGGTTGGGCCACACACCATTACTTCTGCACCTAATTTTTGCAAGCAATAGATATTTGAAAGCGCCACACGCGAGTGAAGGATATCTCCCACAATAACAACTTTCTTACCCTCTACTTGACCGAGTTGCTTGTAGATCGAATAAGCGTCCAAAAGTGCTTGTGTTGGATGCTCATGCGTACCATCACCTGCATTGATCACCTTGGCGTCAATACGTTTTGCCAGAAAATTTGCCGCTCCTGGATTTGGGTGACGCATTACCACCATATCCACTTTCATGGATAAAATATTATTTACGGTATCAATAAGTGTTTCACCTTTTTTTACGGAACTACTGGACGCACTAAAGTTCACAATATCTGCCGACAAACGTTTTTCTGCAAGCTCGAAGGAAAGTCGAGTTCTGGTAGAATTTTCAAAGAAAAGATTGGCAATAGTGATATCCCTGAGTGAAGGAACTTTTTTGATCGGTCGGTTAATCACCTCCTTAAAACTATCGGCTGTTTTAAAGATCAAGGCTATATCTTCTTTTGTAAGATCCTTGATCCCTGTTAAATGTTCTACGCTTAAATTATCCATTTATCTCAGGTGTAAACAGTACTACTTTATCTTCTCCTTCAATTTCTTTCCATTCCACAGAAACTCGTTCTGAACGCAGTGTATCGACGGTTTTTCCTACGTAATCAGCTTGGATTGGCAAATCCCTTTTAAATCTGCGATCTATAAAAACGAGCAACTCCACTTTTTTCGGTCGACCAAACGCCAATAAGGCATCCAACCCCGCACGTATTGTTCTTCCTGTATAAAGAACATCATCGACCAATACAACCTGCTTGTTTTCAATTACAAAATCAATATTGGTGGCACTCGGAATTAACGGTTTCTCTCTTCTTCTGAAATCGTCCCTATAAAAAGTGATATCAAGATTCCCGCAAACAACTTCCTTCCCTAAAATCTCTTCCAATTGTTTTTTCAAACGCTCCAGCACATGTATCCCTCTTGGCTGTAAACCAATTAAAACTGTGTTACTAAAGTCGTTGTGTGATTCAATTAATTGATAGCAAAGTCGATTTAAGGTCAATTCGAAGTGTCTTTTATTTAAGATGACTTGCTTTTCCATTGCAAACAAAGATAAGTGCTTTTCCTGTTCTATATCGTTTAGTGAAGGAAAATTATTGACATCTAATTAACAAGAGACGTCACTAACTTTTTTTTGAACAGAATAATCAATTATTAATACAGTTGAAATAAATTTTAACGACTACATCCAAATATTCAATACCTTTACCGAACGCAATCAACTGTATAAGTATTACGCATTTTTGTTTTTGGTTTTTAGAATGTCGGGCTTCAGCCCGACATTTTAATTTTACCCACCTTTGCGTTTAACCTGATAGCCTTCGCTTTGCAATAACTGAATAATTTTATCTCGAAAATTACCTTGAATAAGTATTTCGTTGTCTTTTACGCTTCCGCCTACCCCACACTTCGATTTAAGCATTTTTCCCAATTCCTTTAGATCTTGTTCTTGCCCAATAAAACCTTCAATCAAGGTAACCTCTTTGCCTCCGCGTTGCTTTTTATCAAGTGAAACATAAAGAAGCTGTTTGTTTTTAGGTAACGTTACGACCTCTTCTTCCTCATCAAATTCATAGCTAAAATTTGGGTTGGTTGAGTAAACAATATTGACCTTTTCTTTTTTCTTTTTTGCCATCAGTACTTTTCAATTAAAGTTGCTTTTACATCATCCGTTATTAACGCGTCCGGCGATTTCTTCAGAGCCGACCTAATACCTTTGGGTGAACGGACTTCAAAAATAAAAATTTTCTTACCACTACTTTTTATCTCCTCAACTTCACTTTTAGAAAATGCCTTGTTCTTCATTATATAACCACTGATCATTGGGTAGTTAACGTTCAGTTGTTCTACTTCAGCCATGTCGTAAATTGGGAACGCGACTTCATACCCTGCAGAATCAAATGCTTCGATCCAGTTTTCGTAACCCAAAATACATATCACTCGAAGATCTAAGTATGCGTATGCCTTTAAAAATTCGAGCGACTCGATCATTTTAGTCATGGAGACAAATTCGCCATTACACGCATTAAGATGTCGGATGTCCAAAAAAAGTGTTTTATGCTTAAACACATCGAAATTCAAGGCATCTAATCTTACAAGCTTTTCTTTTTTGAGCGTTTTGTAACGTACTTGTTGTAATTCCTCTTTATTCAAATTTGGAACGCAAGAATTTCCATTCGTCTCACTTTCTAGCGACGAATCATGATACAACCAAAGGGTACCATCTTTTGCCATTTGGAGATCAAGTTCAACCCCGTCACAACCTTCAATGCCAAGCGAATATTCAATCCCCTCGGCAGTATTGTAGTGGTAAAAGGCATTTGTCATTTCCAATCCTGTTGCGCCGTGCCCAATCACGAGCACTTCATTAAAATTTTTCTTTTTGTTACAAGAGAAAAGTAAAAGCGCTATGCATAGAATTTTATAATTCATGGTAAACTCCCAAATACAATAAATACCCAATACTACCTATTCCACGTTGACTGTTTTCAATTTTACTATAGTACCTTTCAGTGATTGATCCACCTAAGACACTAGATTTAACCCCCCAAGTTTTACCATACGTAAATTGAATTCCCGAATAAAGTTCGTGATAACGATGATAGGGATGCTCGAAAGGTGAGACTTTATAAAATGAAAAGGCATAGAAGGCCATGGGTGCAAGCGTTGCCTTTTCAGTTGTGAGCACGTTCCAGCCAAATCCTAGCGTTGTCTTTGGAAAAATTCTTGATTGAAATAGTGATCTATTAATACCATATTCCAAACTTCCGGATATGAAAGCCTTATTTGAAGTATGTCTTAATTCAAGACCATTAAAGAAATCGAGGCGATTAACGGAAAATACTAAACCTAATGAAGTACTTTTTTCTTGACCAAAAAGAGATGAATTTGAAAGAAGAAATATGAATAATAACGTAACAAAATACCCAAACTTAGCCATACTTAAAAATTGGCTACAATTTAGGACATTTTTTACAGTGTACTCCTTTTTTCTTGTACTTCTTACAACAATTTTTTTTCTTGTCACAAGAACAATTGGCGCAGCTCAACATGAACTGAAACTCATTGTTTTGTATTGCTTTATTTTGTTGCATCCTTATTTAGAATAATTCCAAACAAAGGTAAATTAAAAATGTGAAAGTTAAAAACAAAAGATCAAAAGTATTCATACTGAACAACCCTAAAAGTGGTAGCGTGGGCTTCTACAATATCCTTGATGTGAGGACTATATCCACCACCCATTGCACAGACTAAAGGTATTCCAAGTTGCTTGGCTGTTCGCACAACAATCTCATCACGGGTTTTACAACCTTTTTTAGTCACATTTAACTTACCTAATTTATCCGTTCCTAAAATATCAACGCCACACTGGTAAAACATAAATTGAGGGCTACGTTGTTTAAGAATTTGGTCCAATGATTTCTCTAGTGTATATAAATAATCCTTATCTCCTATTCCGTCCTTTAATGGTATATCAAGATCAGAATTTTCTTTTTTTAGGGGGTAATTATTCTCCCCATGCATGCTGAACGTATATACGGCCTCATTTTCTTTGAATATTGCAGCAGTTCCATTTCCTTGGTGCACATCTAAATCGATAATGAGAATATCTCGTAAACCTCGTTGATCCAATAGCCATTGTGCCGCAATTGCAAAGTCATTGTATAAACAAAAACCTTCTCCATGGTCAGCATAGGCATGATGCGTTCCTCCGGCGATATTCATGGCAGCACCATGCTTCAAAGCATATTCCGTTGCTTTTCTAGTACCCTCCATAATGTATCGTTCTCGTTCAACCAAGGCAACTGAAAGGGGAAAACCGGTGACACGCTCCTCTCTAGGTGATAATTTCAGCTCATTTAATTTATGCACATATTCATAAGAATGAATGGCGGTCAAGTCTTGTTCGGAAATGAATTCAGGAATAAAAAAATGCTCATCTGTTAAAGTACCTTCATGAAGCAATTGTTTGGGCAACAATTCATATTTGAGCATTGGAAAACGATGATTTTCGGATAACGGATGAACGAATTCCGGTCTGAAAGCAACTTTTAACATGACGAAATTAAGTTTAACGCAAATGTATCACACTATATCAGAATACGAAATAACTTGGTAAATAACAGTGCTACAAATTGAATAATATAGACAACGATAATACATCAAGACATTAAATGCACTTTAGGATTTAGTTCTCTTTATGACAATATCGACCATAAACAAATCCTTATGCTCATCCAATTCTTCTATTACATATTTAATATTTTCTTCAGATTTCAAGCGCATAGTAAGTAATCCTAAACCTGCACCGCCTTTTTTACTTAGAAATCCGTTACTCAATATTTCGATGTATAATTCTTTCAAATCTTTCTGATCCATATTGTTAATGCGGTTCAGATAACGAACCAATGATTCACGATCGTCGGATAAGATAATATTACCGAATGAAACAGTGTAGTAATCACTGTTCTTTGCTAAAAAAAGAAAAGCCAACTGACGATCATGTTCATCTTTTTCACCATGAAGCCTGATATTTTGTAGACCCTCAATCAAAAGTGAAAAAACGCGTTTTACTGTTTTGCGATCATCTCCATTGGAATACATCAACTCCTCGGTACTACTAGCCAACGTATGTATAAGATCCTGCGTAAAAACTCCGAAATAACTCACCGCCACAGAGCAACCGCTTCGCTCCGAAAAATCTTTCAGCTTTGCTAAGTATGCATTTCTTAGGTCTGTGGCAATAAGGCTATTTAAGGTCTCGATCATCCAATATAAGAACTAGAATTTAAGTTACTTAAAATTTTATTTTACTAACGAATTAAATGAACAAAGCCGTGCATTTTTTTATCATCGGGCGTTATCAATAAATAAGTATACACTCCTTCAATGAGTTTATCACCTTTAACATCTCGACCATCCCAATTGTTCTGATAGTTATCAGAATGATAAACCACTTCCCCCCATCGATTCAAAATGGTCAACGTTGATTGAGGTTTCAGACCTTTGATCTCAAAAAGATCATTAACGTTATCATTATTACTTGTTATAACATTTGGAATCTCTACGGTGTTATATACAATTATTGTCTTTACAATTGAATCCTTACAGCCAAATGCATCTTGTACTGTTAACATTACATTATAGGTTCCTGCCGCATTAAATGTATAAAGAAGTTGAGCATAGGGATATGCGTTACCTTCAATTGTAAATACCGGATTTGTGATTCCTATTCCCAACGAATTTTCATCAAACAATACACTTTCACCAACGGAAGGTGATAGTGGGGAATAGTTGAAAGAAGCAACGGGACCCGGTGTTTGAATCAAGACAATGGGACCATAATTTACCGAACAGTTAAATGCATCCGTAGCGGTTAACGTATATGACCCTGCATTCAAATTCGTAATGTCTAAACTCGTTTGAGATGTTCCTGTCCACGAGTAAGTGAACGGTCCTGTTCCGTTGACAACCAAACCTGATATAGCACCTTGTGACTGACAACTCAATTG
>JBFHIN010000110.1:0-6579 GCA_041596415.1 Crocinitomicaceae bacterium
AAGATTACTTGGTTTATTCTCCAAAGAGATACGTAGAATTCCCATAAAACTTAAGTTGAAAAAATTAGGTCCTATTACTCAGTCTGTTCAAGAAGTGGATGCCAATACTCCGGCTTTGATCACTTTCACCACAGGTAGCACAGGAAGACCTAAAGCTGCCAATCGTACACATGGTTTTTTAATGGAGCAATTCAATGCGCTGATCGACGAGATTGAACCTAAACCAACAGATATCGACATGCCGGTATTGCCCATTGTACTTTTTATGAACTTAGGTGTAGGTTGCACCTCGCTCATTGCCGATTTTAGTATGTCGAAACCTGAAAAAGCAGATTTTTCATTGATTGTTTCAACAATGGAAAAAGAAAAGGTGAATCGCTGCACGGCATCTCCTTTTTTTATTGAGCAGCTGTCAAGACATGTGTTAAAAGGAAATCAGAAACTTTCACTTCAAAAGATTTTCACGGGAGGAGCTCCGGTATTTCCAAAAAGTGCGGATTTATTTCAACAAGCATTTCCGCAAAGTGACATTACCATTGTTTATGGGTCTACAGAGGCAGAGCCAATAAGTAGTATAATGGCGAGCGAACTTCTGCAGCATGGAACATTTATGGATAAAGGTTTAGCCGTGGGAAAAATTTATGCTGGAGCAGAAGTACGCATTATAACAATAACAGAAGAATCGCTTTATGATATTTCAGAAAAACAATTTGAAGAGATTCAAAAAATGGATGGTGAAATTGGTGAAATAATAGTTTCTGGCCAACACGTCCTCGGTTCTTACTTCAATAGTGATCAGGCTTTTGTTAGGTCAAAAATTAAGAATGGAAACAAATTGTGGCACCGAACTGGGGACAGTGGTTTTTTAATAGGGGAACAGCTTTACCTAACGGGGCGTCATGCGCAATTAATTAATTTTCAAGGAAGAATTTTATCGCCCTTCATTATTGAAAACAAGGTACAAGCGATTGAAGGTGTAAGGATGGGAACGCTCTTACAAGTGAAAAATAAACTGATATTGATTCTTGAACTTGACCAAGAGCGTGAAGAAATAGATGTTTCCTCGTTGGATATACCCTATGATCAAATAAAGTATGTTTCCAAGATCCCAAGAGACCCACGTCATCGCTCAAAAATTGATTATCAGGTATTGGAAAAAATGATTGAGGTAAACTGATTGAAATTGGTATACAACAGTAAATAAAAAGTGCAATTCGTATTGAATTGCACTTTTCGAAAAATTTAACGAAGAAATATTTGTTAGTTTGTTCTCAGATCGTATCGATCGAGTAACATTACCTTGTTCCATGCTTTAACAAAATCATGGATAAACTTTTGTTGTGCGTCGTCGCAAGCATAAACTTCGGCCAAAGCTCTCAATTCGGAATTTGAACCAAAGATGAGATCTGCTCTTGTTGCCGTCCATTTCAGTTCACCTGAATGACGATCAATTCCCTCAAACTCTTCTTTGCTGTCGGAGGTTGCCTTCCAAATAGTGTTCATGTCCAGTAAGTTCACAAAGAAATCATTACTTAACGTTTCAGGTCTCTTGGTGAAAACTCCGTGCGTAGAATGATTATAGTTGGTGTTAAGCATACGCATCCCGCCAATTAAGACCGTCATCTCAGGAGCTGTAAGTGTTAATTGTTGTGCTCTGTCAACTAAAAGTTCTTCGGTTGAAATAGCAAATTTATTTTTCAAATAGTTTCTGAATCCATCTGCAATTGGCTCGAGTACGGCAAATGCTTCTACATCTGTTTGTTCTTCGAGTGCATCCATGCGACCGGGAATAAAAGGAACTTGTACGGAGTGCCCTGCGTTTTTTGCTGCCCATTCGATTCCTGCCGATCCTGCGAGGACAATGAGATCTGCCATGGATATTTTCTTGTTCCCATGCAAGCCATTGAACTCAGCTTTTATTTTCTCTAAAGACTCCAATATTTTTGCGAGCTCTGCAGGATTATTCACCTTCCAGAATTTCATGGGTGAAAAACGGATACGCGCTCCATTGGCTCCTCCACGTTTGTCAGAATCACGATAAGTTGACGCCGAAGCCCAGGCAACACTTACCAATTGACCAATCGATAAACCGGACTGTTGTAGTTTGTTTTTAAGATCTTCAATATCTTGTTCATTAACAAGTTCATGGTCGAGTGCAGGAATAGGGTCTTGCCATATCAGTTCTTCGTTGGGCACTTCAGGGCCTAGATAACGTGCTATAGGGCCCATATCTCTATGTGTTAATTTATACCATGCTTTTGCGAAGGCATCTTGAAATTCGTCAGGATTTTCATAAAAACGTCTTGAGATCTTTTCATAGGCTGGGTCCATGCGTAAAGATAAATCGGTTGTAAGCATCGTTGGAGCATGCTTTTTCGAGGGGTCATGAGCATCCGGAATTGTACCTTCACCTGCACCGTCCTTCGCTACCCATTGATAAGCACCTGCAGGACTTTTGGTCAATTCCCATTCAAAACCGAATAAATTTTCAAAGAAGTTATTACTCCATTTTGTTGGCGTTTTGGTCCAAGTTACTTCAGGTCCTCCTGAAATAGTATCCTTGCCCATACCGCTTCCAAAAGTACTTTTCCAACCTAATCCTTGCATTTCGATTTCTTCGGCTTCCGGTTCAGGGCCTACATGGTCTGTTGTTCCGGCTCCATGCGTTTTTCCAAAGGTATGTCCGCCTGCAATGAGTGCAACGGTCTCCTCATCATTCATTGCCATGCGTTTGAAAGTTTCACGGATGTCTTTCGCAGCAGCTATCGGGTCAGGATTCCCATCGGGTCCTTCAGGATTTACATAGATAAGTCCCATTTGTACTGCCGCTAACGGATCTTCCAATTCTCGTTCACTGCTGTAACGCGTATCGCCGGCCAACCATTCACCCTCTGCACCCCAATAAGTGTAATCTTCCGGTTCCCATACGTCAGGGCGGCCACCTGCAAATCCGAAAGTCTTGAATCCCATTGATTCCAAGGCAACATTTCCGGCCAGGATCATTAGATCTGCCCAAGATATTTTTTTACCATATTTCTTTTTTATTGGCCAAAGAAGTCTTCTTGCTTTGTCCAAGTTCACATTATCCGGCCAACTGTTTAATGGTGCAAATCTCTGCTGTCCGGTACCACCTC
This sequence comes from Crocinitomicaceae bacterium, assembly GCA_041596415.1. Taxonomy (GTDB): domain Bacteria; phylum Bacteroidota; class Bacteroidia; order Flavobacteriales_D; family Crocinitomicaceae; genus M0103. The sequence goes on from JBFHIN010000110.1 coordinate 3,135, forward strand.
CACCGCGACCGTCACCCGTTCTATATGTACCAGCACTATGCCATGCCATGCGAATGAAAAAAGGTCCATAATGTCCAAAATCTGCCGGCCACCAGTCTTGTGAATCAGTCATCAGATGCGTCAAGTCCTTTTTCAGTCCTTCATAATCTAATTTCTTAAATTCTTTAACGTAGTTAAATTGCTCTCCCATCGGATCGGAAAGATTTGAATTTTGCCGTAGCGCATTTAATTTAAGCTGATTTGGCCACCAATTTTCGTTGGTTTTACTCCTTCCTTTAAGACCATGAGCACCCGTTGCACCCGTGAAAGGACATTTGCCATTTGAACCTGAACTGTGTTCCATATGAAAGTGTTTAGTGTTAGTTGAAGCCTTAAGATAAAAATAATTTCAATTAAAAAGGCGAGTTTAGGAAGTTCTCGGCTTTTTTTTAAATGAAGTTGATGGCGCTAAAATTAGAGATCAATTAATCACCTTTTATTAAACCGAGCTTGGGTTAGTAAAACACAATGGATTTTTTTAAGGAAATCTGTGTCCTTGAATTTACAATACCTTCAAAAAAGTATACGTGCTCTTTAGGTATGTGTAGAGTTATTTTAGGGAATCCAACGTACATGCATAACTATCTTTGCTCTAAACAAAAAATCTTCAAGTTGTGGTCCGCAACAAATATTGTGAACAACCATATAGCGATTAGTTCCTGGAACTTTTTGATCTGTAACCAATCCTACGTGTCCAGCGGCTATATCCCAAAATACAATATCACCTGGATGGTAATCTTCATCCTTATCGGACACAGGTAATGAAAGTCCTTTGTAAGCAAAGTATTTCTTTAGTGTACTACATCTTCTGTGATCTATATTTTTGTCTGAAGGTTGATTTAATTCAAGCATATAATCTCTTATCAATACTTGTAAATCCTGACCAATACTTCTATATGCGCGAATAATGACATCAGTACACACACCTTTATCAGCTGAAACATCACCTCCTGGATACTTTAATTTAACGTAAGATGGGTCATATACAACCCTTTGTGACGTTTGCCAAATGGCGTGAGCAATAGTGCTTTTACCGATAGGTTCTTCAATTGGTTCGTCTTCTATTTGTGGTATAGAATCCTTAACATCACCTTTTAATGCTATTGAGAGGGGAGAATTAGATTTATCCAGATTCTGTTCGTGAGAACTACACGAACAAAATATCCAAATTATAAACACAAATGATTTGTGTAAGGTTTTAGTTTGTATTAACATAACTTACTTTTAATAACACGTTAATTTACTGCAAATTATGAATAGAATGATCAATAGGCTTAAAGTAACAAAATAGGAGGGTGTACGTAACGAACTTTTTGTTTTAAAAAAGGGTAAAAAAAAAACATCCTCATTTTAATGTGAGGATGTTCGCATGATAAAGTTCCAAATGATTATTTCATCAAATTTACGTGACCCATAATTTGTTTACGTTCACTATTAATGCTTGATTTAAAAATTACCGTGTAGGTATATATTCCTTCGCCAACAAGATCTCCTGATTTCATAGAGGTTCCATTCCAACCCAATTCAGGATCCTTAGTTTCAAATATTAGCTCTCCCCATCGGTTGTAAACTGCGAAATAAAAATTATGTTCATCGTATCCCGAAGTAAATATTGGTTTAAACACGTCATTAAGTCCATTCCCATTCGGCGTGAAAGCATTGGGGATGTAGAAAATTTCCTCCTCTTGTGCTCTAATCCATTTTGAAATTGAATCTACGCACCCATTGTCATTATAAGCAATCAATGTAACTAAATATTGACCGTAACTTTGGTAAACATAAGAATGCGATGGGCTAAATTCAATACTGCCTACCGACTCATCTCCAAAGGACCAAAGGTATTTGTCAGCACCTGTTGAAGTGTTAAAGAAATTAATTTTTCCATTACTCTCTGTTATAACAGCTGAATTGGAAAAGAAAGAAGCTTTAGGGGTTTCTAAAACGTGAATATAGTTGTCAAGACTAAGTGTATTACTACAACCATTACTACCAAGAATAGTTAAACTCACCGTGTAATCACCAAAATTCATGAATTTGTGAGATACTGTGTTGCCGCTAATAAGGGACGTACCGTCATGCATATTCCATTGACAAGATTGACTTTCCGGGGAAGTATTCGTAAATGTTACTTGTAATGGAGAACAACCGGTATTAATGTCACTATCAAAGTTAACAATCGGTTTTGGAATGACGGTTATTGTAATTTCATCAGTTGCAGAACAACCTGCAGCACTAGTACCTGTAACAGTGTAAGCATACTGTCCGACAGGTAGATTGAAACTCACACCATTAATTAGACCTGAACTCCATGAATACGTATTTGCTCCTTGTGCATTTAAAGTTACCGAATTGCCATCACAGATGTTTTGATCGGCACCTGCAAATACTGTTGGAATTGGATTCACAACCACTTGTATATCATCAGTGGCGATACAGCCGTTATGATCTGTACCGGTAACACTGTAAACAGCAGTTGAGCTTGGAACAAAAGAACTACCATTGTTTAAACCATTACTCCACAAATAACTTACACCGCCACTTGCATTCAATTGAACGGCTGATCCGTTACATACTGAGATGTCAGGTCCAGCATTTATTATTGGCAATGGGTTTACCGTAACAAAAACAGAAGAAGTGCCGATACACCCGTTTGATGATGTTCCTGTTACCGTGTATGTTCCACTATTTATTGGTACGAAAGGAACATTATTCATTACCCCGTTTGACCATGTATAAGTGTTGGCACCAGTGGCGTTCAAAATAATTGCTGTTCCTGCACAAACTACTTTATTTGATCCACCATTTACTGTTGGCGAAGGATTCACTGTTACGGTTACTTGTGATGTTGCTGTGCAACCATTTACCGATGTACCAGTTACAGTATAGGTATTTGTTGTTGTAGGATAAAAAGCAGAGTTATTAAGAACACCGTTATTCCATGAATATGTATTGGCGCCTGAGGCCGATAGTGTTACTGGAAATCCTGCACAGATTGATTGATTTTGTCCGGCATTCACATTTGGAGCAGAATTAACGACAACAAGAACTGAGGCTGTATTGGTACAACCATTTGATCCCGTTCCTGTGACTGTGTACGTGTTTGTTCCTGTAGGGGTGAACGCAACTCCGTTGTTCACACCGTTATTCCAATTGTAAGCTGTTCCTCCTGTCGCTGAAAGTGTTATTGGAGTACCTGAACAAATCGTTTGGGTATTTCCTGCGATAATATTCGGAAGTGGATTAACTGTTACTGAAACCTGAGAGCTCCCGGTACAACCGTTTGCTGCAGTTCCGATCACTGAATAGATGCTTGTATTAGTTGGAACGAAGGGAACATTGTTTACCACACCGTTCGACCAAGAATAACTTACTCCTCCATTGGCATTGAGGGTAACAGTATTGCCTG
>JBFHIN010000111.1:0-6575 GCA_041596415.1 Crocinitomicaceae bacterium
GAAATTGATTTTGAGATCACGTGTTCTAAAGGAACATACATTCGTTCTATCGCACATGATTTCGGAAAAGCTTTGGGTTCCGGAGGAACATTGATCGCTTTGCGCAGGACAGAATCTGGCGATTTTTCTATAGAAAATGCCAAGAGTGTCGAGGATTGGATCGAAATTATACAAAGTCATGCAATAAATACTTGACAAGGGGGTCTTTAATTTTGTATCTTTGGCCTCCTTTTATACAAGGAGATAAAATTACACCGTATGAGTAAAATGAAACTTTCCGATTTTAATTTCGACCTACCGGAAGAATTAATTGCGGAGTATCCAAGTGAAAATCGTGATGAAGCACGTTTGATGGTCATTCACAGAGAAACTGGTAAAATTGAACACCGACTTTTTAAGGATATTATTGATTATTTCTCTGAAGGAGATGTAATGATCATGAACAATACCCGTGTTTTTCCTGCCAGAATGTATGGAAATAAAGAAAAGACTGGTGCCAAGATCGAGGTGTTTTTACTCCGTGAATTGAATCGTGAGACATTATTGTGGGATGTGCTCGTTGACCCGGCAAGAAAGATCAGAATTGGAAACAAATTGTATTTCGGTGACGATGATTCTTTAGTTGCTGAGGTGATCGACAACACAACTTCACGTGGGAGAACATTGCGTTTTCTTTTCGATGGACCCTACGAAGAATTTAAGGCGAAAATAACTGAATTGGGTGAAACGCCACTTCCAAAATACATTAAAAGAGAAGTTGAGCCACAGGATGAAGATCGTTATCAAACCATCTTCGCAAAAGAAGAAGGCGCGGTTGCGGCACCAACAGCAGGACTTCACTTTTCGCGTGAGTTAATGAAGCGTTTAGAATTAAAGGGCGTTAACTTTGCGGAAGTTACTTTACACATTGGATTAGGAACTTTCCGTCCGGTTGAGGTAGAAGATCTGACCAAACACAAAATGGATTCAGAACAGATTATTATTCCTGAAAAAAGCGCGAAAATTGTCAATGAGGGAATCTTGAACAAAAAGCGTGTATGTGCAGTGGGAACAACATCAATGCGTACGATAGAATCTTCTGTCTCTACTGAAGGTTTATTAAAGTCTTATGATGGTTGGACCAACAAATTCATTTTCCCGCCTTATGAATTTAGCATTGCGAATTGTATGATCACAAATTTCCACACTCCGTTGTCGACCTTATTGATGATGATCTCGGCATTCTGTGGACATGAATTGATGATGGAAGCATACAAACAAGCGGTAGAACAGAAATATAAATTCTATTCGTATGGTGACGCCATGTTGATCCTTTAAGAATAGTATAAAAAATAAAAAAGAGGCCAAAAGCCTCTTTTTTTATGTCTTATTTTTTAGGAGAAGAATTTGTATTTGAAGATGCAGTAAATGGCTCTGAACCCATCTTTCCATCCAATCTTTTTACCTTCTTCGTAAGTTCTTCCGTAGTACGATATACCCACTTCGTAAATACGTATTTTCGGAACTTTTGAAAGTTTTGCCGTAATCTCCGGTTCAATGCCAAATCTATTTTCTTTGATATTGATGTTTTTAGCAATCGAAGTTCTGATCAGTTTATAACACGTTTCCATATCCGTCAAATTCAGATTGGTCATCATATTCGATAAGCGGGTAAGGAATTTGTTTCCTATGGAATGCCAGTAAAACAAGATTCTGTGCGGATGATGACCCATAAAGCGTGATCCATATACCACATCAGCATTATCCATAAAAACGGGTTTCAGTAGCAAATTGTATTCGTGTGGGTCATATTCCAGATCCGCATCTTGAACAATGAGGTAATCACCGGTACATTCTTGAATCGCTCGATTAATGGCTGCTCCTTTTCCCATATTTTTGGGTTGCGTAAAAAAGCGGATATCCATTTGCGGATGCTCCTGGATGTATTTTTCAATCACCTCAGCCGTCTTGTCGGTCGAACAATCATTGACAATCACGATCTCTTTAACTATTCCTTTTTCTAATTCAACTTCATTCACTTTATCTAAAATAAGTTGAATGGTGTTTTCCTCATTATAGGCAGGAATTAAAATGGAAAGTTTGTTAATGGACATACGGTTTATTTGCAGCTAAAGTAGTAAAAAGATTACATTTCATTAATATCAGTCTAAACTGCAGCGGTTATAGTTTCTCGCAGATGTGAAATTGTAGGTCGCAGAATATTTCAACATGACCGGACTAAATCTAAAAGACATTTGCCACGATTTCCATCTGTTAAAATTCTAATTTTGTAGTTCAATCAATCTGCGCACTCTATTTATTGATTACTTTTGTGGCGCAATAAAAAAACATGGAGGAAATTACCCCAAAGATTACAATAGGTCAAAAAATAAAAGCGTACGTGGTCTTTACCAAGTTTCGCTTGTCCGCTTTGGTAATTCTTTCTGCTCTTTCAGGCTATTTGTTTGCGGATGGAAGTGATGGTATTGAGATCACTTATTTGTTAGTTGGAGGTCTTTTGGTTACTGCAGCTTCAAACGGTTCAAATCAGATTTGGGAAAAAGACATCGACAAATTGATGAAGCGAACAGAAAAGCGACCGATACCGATGGGGATAATGTCGGTATCGGAGGCATACCTGATCGTAACGGTGTGTCTTTTAGTTGGAACATATCTGCTTTATCTCATCAATTTTTATTCGGCACTTTTAGGTTTATTTGCTTTTGCATCCTACGTTTTTTTATATACTCCACTTAAACGCGTAACGCCTTGGGCAGTATTTGTAGGTGCATTTCCAGGGGCCATACCACCGATGTTAGGAGCAGTGGCCGCCACCAATGATTTCGGACTACTACCCGGCGTTTTGTTTTTTGTTCAGTTCATGTGGCAATTTCCACATTTCTGGGCCATCGCTTGGGTGGTATATGATGATTACAAGGCAGGAGGATTTTCGCTTCTTCCATCTAAAACCGGAAAATCCAAGGAATCTGCCTTTCAGATCGTTGTTTATTCTTTTGCCATGATTCCTTTCAGCCTCTTGCCATGGGTCTTGGGCTGGACAGGGGATATGACGCTGATCATCGCAAGTATTAGCAGTATAATCTTTTTTATATATGCCTATAAATTGTATGTTACGTGTGACACTGCAGACGCCAGAAAGTTGATGTTTGCCTCCTTTATTTATTTACCCATTATTCAGTTTCTATACGTTTTTGATAAAATAGATACAACACTTCCTTAAAATATTTCGCTTATGAATCCGGAGTTACAACAGGATTACAGTCCAGAAGTAATTGAAAAATCAAAGAAAAACCTCGTTTATGTAGGAATTTTCAGTGTCGTAATGCTTTTTGCCGGCTTTACCTCAGCCTATATCGTGTCAATGGGGGATTCTTTTTGGTTGAAATTCCCTTTACCTTCAGCATTTTGGGTATCTACTACTATAATTATAATTAGTAGTGTTTTTTACCAATTAGCGATACGAGGCGCCAAGAAAGACGATCAAAAAACGCTACGCCTATTCATGACACTAACTTTACTGGCCGGAATTGCCTTCGTTTATTTTCAGTTCAGAGGTTACCGACAGTTGATCGATAATGGTGCACATGCAGTAAATAATCATATTATTGTGACAAATGGTCGCTATGGCGATTACTATGAAATCAAAATGAACGGGTCGTTTCTGGAGGTCGACGGAAATAAGTTTTTGTTGAATGGCAAGGAGCTAAGTGAAGATCAATTCGAACAACTTAAAGGTTTTTGTAAACAATTTCTTGAAGTTAACAGAACGAGTTTTCCAGCAATAAATCAGTACGGCAAAGACTTTATTCTCTATTTAAGAAACCAGCCCTTAGCCTTATTGAATGGAAAACTAACCACCGTGGATGGTAAGGAAGTGCCCTACGTTGATCTCATGCGTTTGCGCGATCTGGCTGTGAACTTATATGACCATCGAGGTGATTTCTTTGCAAAAGGTGAAATTGGTAAAGACTTTCACATTTACTATAAAGGGAAAGAATTGGAGTACGTAAACCGCGAATTGCATTTTAATGGTAAAAAGTTGTCCAAATACATGCAGATCAAAGCTATGGAGGCCGCCGATACATCGACGTCTTATCTTTATTTGATTACTTTTTTACATTTACTGCACATTTTAGTGACGCTTATTTATTTAGCAAAAATGACAATTGGCTCATTTTCAGGCAGATTCAGTGCAAGCAATACATTGAGTTTAAGACTCGGAGCTATTTTCTGGCATTTTTTAGGTCTATTATGGATTTATTTATTGCTTTTTTTACTTTTTATTCATTAAACTTGCATAAAAATTTTTTGTAATGGCAGGACACGCTTCTAAACAAATTGATTCAAGTACGCTGTGGGGCGGGAAGATTTCACCCTTTAGTACAAGCTACGGAAAGTTGATGATGTGGTTCTTCCTTGTGTCGGATGCATTGACATTTGGAGGACTTTTGGTAGCCTATGGTTTTACTCGTCACGATGCTCAAGATGCATGGCCGATTGGTGAAGAAACGTTTAACTCATTGCCGTTTCTTGGTCACGGATACCCTTTGATCTATGTTGCCTTGATGACTTTCATCTTGATCGTATCTTCTGTAACGATGGTATTGGCTGTTGAAGCTGGTCACCGCATGGACAAAAGAGGTGTTATTAAATGGATGATCGCTACCATTATCGGTGGTTTCTTTTTCGTTGGTTCTCAAGCTTGGGAGTGGAGTCACTTCATTCATGGTTCTGAATTCGGAAAAGTAGAATTGGCTGATGGTTCTCAAGCAATTGTTAAAGGACACTTTGGTGAGATCGAAAACTTTACAGTTCTTGAAGCAGGAGATCATCACAAAAAAGGAGAAGTTATTACTGAAGACTTGATGCACGAGTTTCAGCATGCCGTTGAGCTTGGACATATTAAGGATGGAATAATTACCTTGCATGACGGTTCAAAGGCTAAGGTGAACAAGAAAGCTGATGAGCATATGCAATTGATCATTAAAAGCAACGGAAGCAAGCACAAAGTTGGAGATGTGATCAAAGAACAGGAGGCATGTGATCTTTATTACCAGGCAATAAACAGTGGTGAAGCGCACAGAGTAATTTATGGTGCTAACTTGGAGCAAAACGAATACGGTCCGCAACAGTACGGTCAATTCTTCTTCTTCATAACAGGGTTCCACGGTTTTCACGTATTCTCTGGGGTGATCATTAACATTATCATTTTGATGGGAGTTATTGCTGGAACATACCACAAAAGAGGACATTACGAGATGGTTGAGAAAACTGGACTTTACTGGCACTTTGTCGATTTGGTTTGGGTATTCGTATTTACCTTCTTCTACCTTGTTTAATACTCATTAGAAAAAATTGTCAATTATGGAAAGAGACGACATTATAGAATATTCATTAGACGCACACCACAGCGAAGAAGCAGGAAAAGCGATCCGTCGTAAAATATGGATGGTAACTGCATTATTAACGGCTATTACAATTATTGAAGTTGCCTTGGGTGCTTTTATTAAGCAAGGAAGTGGAGCTTGGCCGTTTGTAAAATGGTCTTTCATCATCATGACTATATTGAAGGCCGGATACATCGTAATGGTTTTCATGCACTTGGGTGATGAGCGCAAAGGCTTGAGATACGTAATTTTAGTACCTTATTTCTTGTTTATGTTGTACCTGATCTTTATTGCCTTGATGGAAGCATTAGCCATCGGTAAGATTTGGGACACGTACATGGTTTAAAGTAGCGTACATGGCTAGAAAAAATTCGGCCGGACGAATGAAAGTATTATTTGCATTTTTACTTTTATTTGGTCCGGCTTTATTATTGGTTTTTATTTCGACAAGAAGTTGCGAACATAAGTTCAAAACACTTGACGACTACGGCACGGCATATCGTTATGCTTTCGAAGATCATTCGGGTAAAAAATATACATCAGATAATTTTAAGGGCGATATTGTTCTGGTAACCACTCTTCAGGAAGCATGCCCGGATACTTGTGCAATATCTTTCTGGCATTTGGATCAGATGATCTTTCAACACATCAGAAAAAATAAATCCAAACAGATGAAACGCGTGCGAATCATTTCATTTGTTACAGATGGTAAAGGTGAGCCGTTGAGCGACCTTTCGAACATCCATGCCGCTCTGGTTGATCACGTGGAAAATTATGACCCAGAAGTATGGATACTTGCCAAAGGTGACGCCAAAAAAATATATGATTTTGAACACAACGGCGAAAAGTTACTGCAAGAAGGAGATGAATATTATGGTGGTCAGGCTTTTCAAGAGTTGATGTTATTACTGGACAAAGAAAATCATTTGAGAATGGTGTTGTCTGGTAAGAGCGAAGGTATGATCCGAAGAATGAAGGAACATATCGCCTTATTGCAAAAACAGTACGACAAAGAAAATTATAAGCAAAAACACAGTCATGAATAGCGTTAACCTGTTATTTGGATGCTTGATCTTTTTTATGTTTCTATCGTGTTCAGAGGAAAAAACGACTAAAAAAGTATTGCCCTTTGTCGGTAATTACGACCTGGAATATAAGCTAGTCGATGGAAAAGAAATAGTGGATACC
>JBFHIN010000112.1:0-6560 GCA_041596415.1 Crocinitomicaceae bacterium
AAATCTAGCGATGAACATTGTTGTATTTTCTGGGGCAGGAATGAGTGCGGAGAGCGGAATCCAAACTTTTCGTGATTCCGGAGGTCTATGGGATACATACCCTATTGAGGAAGTAGCCACACCGGAGGCTTGGATAAAAGACCCAGAGAAGGTGCAACATTTTTATAATTTGCGAAGAAAACAGATCATGGAAGCCGAACCTAATGCGGCGCATTTACTAGTTACTCAACTCAAAGAAGTTGGAAATTTGATCGTAATTACGCAAAACATTGACGATTTACATGAGCGCGCAGGGACAGAGCAAGTTTTACATCTACACGGTAACATACGACTTGCAAAAAGTTCTGGACCTAACAGTGAAACAAAATACTATCCTATTGAGGGTTGGAAACTTTCATTAAACGACACATGTGATGACGGCTTCCCTCTTCGGCCACATGTAGTTTGGTTTGGTGAGGAGGTGCCTATGTATCCCGTTGCAGAGGAAGTAATAAATAACGCTGATATTCTAATCATTATTGGTACATCTCTTTCTGTATATCCTGCTGCTGGATTAATACATCAAGCAAAGCGTTCAAGCAAAATATATTGCATCGATCCACATCTTACCACTGAATCTCTACCTGCTGGAGTTCACCTTATCCGCGCAAATGCAAGTGCAGGTCTACAAGATTTATTAAGAAAATTAAAAGAAATCTAGGTTACTTTTTCTTAAGCTGCTCTTTAACATACAGCTCAATAGCTCCTGTCATTGAAGGTGCATTGGGTTGAGGTGCATGAACATCCAAACGTAAATTATTCTTCACCACTGCATTAGCCGTTGTAGGGCCAAAAGCTGCGATTTTCGTTTCGTTTTGCTTAAAATTAGGGAAATTCTTTAGCAATGATTCAATCCCACCTGGACTAAAGAACACCAACATATCATAATATACATCTTCAAGATCTGAAAGGTCTGACGCAACCGTTCTGTACAAAATCAATTTTGTGAAATTGAATTTATGTTCTTCCAACGTGATAGGAATTTTATCGCGTAAAATATCCGTACAAGGCAACAAGAACTTTTCATTTTTATGTTTCTTCATCACCTCTACCAAATCTTCTATGGTTTGTCTACCAAAAAAGATCTTTCTTTTACGATAGGTAACGTATTTTTGAAGATAGTAGGCAACCGCTTCTGAAATACAGAAATATTTCATAGTATCTGGAACTTCAAAACGCGTTTCTTCCGCTATTCTGAAAAAATGATCAACTGCAGTTTTTGAAGTAAGTATGATTGCGGTGAAGTCCTGTAAATTTACCTTTTGCGCTCGAAATTCTTGAACCGAAACCCCTTCAACATGAATAAAAGGTCGAAAATCAATCTTTAACTTATATTTTTCAGCCAAATCAAAATATGGCGACTTGTCTCCCTCCGGTCTAGGCTGAGATACTAGTATAGTCTTTATAGCCAATGTTCCAATGAATTAATTTCAACACTTAATCAACTCCAAAAATTCTGTAATAAGTAGTAATATGCTACAAATAGTGGTAGAATTTCGAGAGTGCAAAAATATAAAAATAAATAATACCAAGACACTCCATTTGTCAACACAATGATAGAATTTTTTAACAAACGAAGAATCAATCTTAACAAGAGAATAATCAAGAAAGAGTTCGCCATAAATTCGTTGTAAACAGGATTTTTTATCCACACTAAACTAAACACCGCCAATAATAATCCGAAGAAATGATAATCTGAAAGGGTTACCGTTATTGTTTTTCGCATCAAGCTACTTTCCCCTGTAAACCAAGAAATCAAAACAGGGCCAAATATTTCTAAGATCAACAATAAAAAACTAAAGCCAAGACTAAAAATGAGGGCATACCAATGCGTTATGTTAGCCATTCTAGTCAAATAGACATAGGCTCCAAGGCTAAGTACAATGAAGTAATTCAGTATAAGTGCTACTGAACTAAAGGATCTTAATCTCATATTTTCCTTTAAGGAGGTCTCAAGATTTCCCGGGTTGATCAAGTTTACGATAACTGTTCGCAAGGACTTCTGATTGTAGAGTTTAGCCAGCACTACCAGTAAAAGTGACAGCGCGATAAATCCCATCAAATATAAAACGACTGACTCATTTCTCTCTGCTAAGCGCTGAGGCACCTCAACTTGTTCGTTAGTAAAAAAAGAAAAGAGTAACATAGGTCTATTGAGCAAATTCCAGATACAAAGTTAAGATGAAACTTATAAACTTCATTAGTCTGCAAAATATATTTAAATTTGCGGCCAAAAGACATTAAATGAAAACTGATTTATACACTCATCCAGATTATTACAACATGGATGATCTACTAACCGGTGAACAAAAACTGGTACGTGATGCTGCCCGTGCATGGGTTAAGAAGGAAGTTTCGCCGATCATTGATGAATACTATGAAAAAGCTACTTTCCCAAGCCAATTGATCCCTGGTTTAGGAGAGATCGGTGCTTTTGGTCCATATATTCCAGAAGAGTACGGAGGTCCGGGCTTGGATCAAATTTCCTATGGTTTGATCATGCAGGAATTGGAGCGTTGTGATTCAGGTTTACGTTCAACTGCATCTGTTCAATCATCTTTGGTAATGTATCCTATATGGAAATATGGAAGTGAAGAGCAACGTAGAAAATATTTACCAAAATTGGCAACGGGTGAATTCATCGGATGTTTTGGATTGACCGAACCGGATCACGGATCTAATCCTGCAGGTATGGTTACCAACTTCAAAGATGCTGGAGATCATGTGATCTTGAATGGAGCAAAAATGTGGATCTCTAATGCGCCTTTCGCTGATATCGCAGTGGTTTGGGCTAAGGATGAAACAGGACGTATTCATGGTCTTGTCGTTGAAAAGGGAATGGAAGGATTTTCCGCTCCTGAAATGCATGGCAAATTGTCACTTCGCGCATCTACAACCGGTGAATTGATCTTTGTAGACGTAAAAGTACCAAAAGAAAATATTTTACCCGGAAGAACAGGTTTAGGAGCTCCTTTGAGTTGTTTGGACTCAGCGCGTTTCGGTATTGCTTGGGGTGCACTAGGTGCTGCAATGGATTGCTACGACCAGGCTTTGCGTTACTCTAAAGAACGCACACAATTTGGTGTTCCAATTGGTGCTTTTCAGTTGACTCAAAAGAAATTGGCGGAAATGATCACAGAAATCACTAAGGCACAATTATTAACTTTCCGTTTAGGTCAATTGCGTAACGAAGGGAGAGCAACTTCAGCTCAAATCTCTATGGCAAAACGTAACAACGTAGAAATCGCCTTGAACATCGCTCGTGAAGCAAGACAAATCCACGGAGGTATGGGTATTACAAGTGAATATTCAATCATGCGCCATATGGCTAATCTTGAGTCAGTAGTAACGTATGAAGGTACGCACGATATCCACTTATTGATCACTGGAATGGACGTTACAGGTATTCCGGCTTTCAATCGTGAGATGCCGGATCTTTCAAAGATGTAAGAAAATCCTATAGATATAAGAAGGGTGGCATATGCCGCCCTTTTTTATTTCATTGTACTCAGCACAAATGAACTTTGCACATTAGCGATATTTGGAATAGACGCTAGTTTTTCCTTCAAAAAATGCTGATACTCATCCATGTCCATCACCTCTATGGAAAGCAAATAATCATAATCACCTGCAATGTGATAACAAGCACTCACCTCGGAAAGATGAATAATCTGATCTTCAAATCCCTGGAGAAGATCTAGATTGTGCGCTCTTAGAGAAACCTGACAAATTACTTTCAATCCTTTACCTATCTTTTTTTTGTCGACATTAATCGTGTATCCCGTAATCACCCCATTTCTCTCCAATCTTTTAATGCGTTCGAAAGTCGGTGTTACCGTCAGACCGATCTCATGGGCGATTTCCTTATTGGAAAGTTTTGCGTTTTCTTTCAATAGGTCCAACACTCGGCGATCGATCTTGTCCAAGGCAATGTGAGTAGAATTATTTTCTTTAGCCATATGCTATTTTATCATTTTACAGAACAAATTTAATAATTCTCTTAATTCTATAGAATGTTTTTCTAGACAGTTGAAACAAATCAGATTTTTATTTAGGTTTACTTTAAAAAGTGAAACTATGGATTACAAAAATATGAAACCGGAAAGTTTAATGATGAGCTATGGTTATAAACCTTCTCTTTCGGAAGGAGCCATTAAATGTCCTATCTTTCAAACTTCCACTTTTGTTTTTAACACCGCCCTTGAAGGAAAAAGATTCTTTGAGCTAGCCTATGGACTTCGTGAAAAAGATGCGGGCGAGGAGTTGGGATTGATCTATAGTAGATTGAATAATCCGGATTTAGAAATACTGGAAAACAGATTGTGTTTGTGGGATGGCGCAGAAGATTGTGCTGTTTTTGAGAGTGGAATGTCTGCGATATCTACAGCTATGATGGAATTTATGGCTCCGGGAGATTTACTGCTATACAGTCGACCTGTATACGGAGGAACAGATCATTTTATCAACCACTTTTTGAAAAAGTTACAGATTGATTCAGTTGGTTTTCATGCTACAGATACCAAAGAAGAAATTATTGCGCGTATTGAAGCAACAGGCAAGGCTGATAAATTAACAATGATACACATTGAAACTCCAGCAAACCCGACAAATGCTCTGATCGACATTGAAATGTGTGCGGAAATAAAAGAACATTTTTCATCGGCAGATAAAAATATTGTATTGTCTGTGGATAACACCTACATGGGACCCTTGTGGCAGCATCCACTGAAACATGGGGCTGACCTTGTACTTTACTCTGCCACAAAATACATCGGTGGTCACTCTGACGTAATTGCTGGAGCTTGTTTAGGTTCAAAAGAATTGATGGGCCGAGTAAAAGGACTTAGAACATTTCTAGGAAACATGGCGGGACCATGGACAGGTTGGTTATTGATGCGAAGTTTAGAAACCTTGAAAGTAAGAATGGAGGAACAGGCCAAAAACGCCAGTCACGTTGCCGAATTCTTGAGAAATCATCCAAAAGTAGAAAAAGTCTATTATCTCGGTTTTATTGATGAAGTAGGTACAGAACGTGAGAAAGAAATATTTCATCGTCAATACAGTTCCTCGGGTGCGATGATCGCTTTTGACGTAAAAGGTGGTGAAGCAGAAGCATTCAAATTCCTTGACACTTTGAAACTTATCAAATTAGCGGTGTCTTTGGGAGGAACAGAAAGTTTAGCTGAACATCCTCAAACTATGACACATGCTGACGTACCTACAGAAGATAAGCGTGTAATGTCAATTTCAGAAAAATTGGTTCGTTTGTCAGTTGGTGTTGAAAATTACAACGATCTTATCGCTGATATTGATCAGGCTCTTCAAGCCATATAATTAGTTCGTAAACCATTTAAAATTCCTTGTTATCCAGTATAACAAGGAATTTTTTTTATGTTGTAGCACGAATATCTTTAATATTGAGTTGCAATGTTTTTCGATTATTCCACGTATTGGTTTCAAGCGTATAAACAATATCAAAAGGCAAGCCAGCAGCCACTTCGTCCATTTTCTCTGATAAATTGAATGCGATACCATCCAACACAAGATCTGAGGCTGCTTGAGTCATGCGTAACTTAATATGGGCGTCCTTAAGTAATTTCGACTCTACGGCAAAAACATTCTTAGAAAGAAAAATAGGTTTCATATTTCCGGGGCCATGTGGCTCGAATTGTTCCAGAATCCGCACGAGTCGAGGCACCTTCATGCGATTTTCGCCTCTCGTGAAAATTTCATCAAAATTAAGTTCCAAATCGATTTGTACTTCAGGAGATTCCTCTTGTTTTGTGATCTTCTCACGCACCACCTGGTCAAAACGTTCACAAAACTCCTCCACTTTATCGATGGAAAGGGTCATCCCGGCAGCATGCGTGTGACCACCAAACTGCTCGAGCAAATGACTGCATTCCGTTAAGGCATCATAAATATTGAAGTCGTTCACTGTCCTTGCAGATCCTGTAGCTTTACCGTTCGATTCAGTTAGCACAATAGTTGGCCTGAAGTATTTTTCAATAAGTCTCGAAGCCACAATTCCCACCACTCCTTTGTGCCAGTGAGGCTGAAAAACCACTGTTGATTTACGTTGCTCAAAGTCAATGTCATTTTCGATCAATGCAAGCGCTTCCTGCGTTATTTCTTGATCTAACGCCCTCCTTTCCAAATTATCCGCATTGATATCCTCTGAAAGTCGCAATATTTCATTATTATCTGCGCTAATCATAAGCTCAACGGCAAATTTTCCGGAGCGCAATCTTCCGGCTGCATTGATACGTGGAGCAATCACAAAAACAACATCCGTAAGTGAGACCGGTAAAGATCTATTAGCCAATTTGAGTAATGCTTCAAAAGCTTTTCTTGGATGACGGTTCAGTCGCTCCATACCCAAATAACACAAAGTTCTATTTTCATCAATGACGGGAACAATGTCGGCACCAATACTCACAGCAACCAGATCGATACTATCTTCAAGTGGATCCATTGTCCACCCTTTTTTCTGATAAATCGCTTGAAGAAGTTTGTAGGCA
>JBFHIN010000113.1:0-6520 GCA_041596415.1 Crocinitomicaceae bacterium
CCATTGTTGGAACGTTCAAACTCATAATTTCCTATTGTTCAAATACTTGAATATTAACATTTTTCTCTACCAGATCCGTGAACTTCCCATCAAAACGTGTAGCACGAACAATGTGATTGTCAATCCAGTGATAATTTCCTCCTCTTGGTTTACCCATCAAAAGTCCATGGTACTTGAAACCATTCTCATTTAACCACTTTTCTGTCACTACACGGTGTTCTTCCACTCTAGAAGTAAAAAATGTGATGATGTGTCCTTCGTTGTACCATTTTAATATTGTTTCCAAGGCATCGGGATACAATTTGGCGGTTGCCATGCGCTCGGGTTCCTCATTCGGAATATCGTCGCAGATCGTCCCGTCAATATCGATCAGGTAATTTTTAATATGTTCCGGTAATACGGGTGAAATGTATTCCCCGTTTTCCATTTTCGTGATCAAATCTTTTTCCATCATTCTAATCTTCTTTTGCCCAGTTGAAACGATCGTTTTGTGAAAATTGCCAAGGCGCACCGTTGTTTTCAGTATTGGTAAGCATAGTAGCCAATTCTGAAGGCATCTTTGATTCCTCCATCACTAAATATCTTCTCATATCCACAATGATCGAAAGTGGATCGATGTTTACCGGACAAGCTTGAACACATGCGTTACAGGTCGTACATGCCCACAATTCTTCTTCCGTGATATAATCGCCCAATAGACTTTTTCCATCTTCAACTCCTTTACCATTCTTACGCATGTTCGCTCCTACTTCCTCCATGCGATCACGTGTGTCCATCATGATCTTACGAGGCGACAATAATTTTCCAGTAATGTTTGCCGGACATGAGTCCGTACAACGCCCACATTCCGTACATGTATACGCATCCAACAACTGTTTCCAGCTAAGATCAGTGATATCTTTAGCACCAAAACGTTGTGGTTCTGCAGCACCTTCTACTGGAGCGGCATACGGATCGGCCGTTGGATCCATCATCAGTTTCACCTCATTGGTCACCGACTCAAGATTCGTAAATTTCCCTTTTGCCTCAAGATTAGAATAATAGGTGTTCGGGAATGCCAACAAAATGTGGAAATGCTTTGAATATGGCAAATAATTCAAGAAGGTAAACACCATCGTAATGTGTCCCCACCAGCCAATTCTTTCTATCGTATGCAAAGCATCAACACTAAACGAAGAGAAGAAATGCTCGCCTAACCAGGAAGAGATCGTAAATCCAAAAGTCCCACTTTCAGCTGAATAATGTGATGCTCCCTTCAAGTACAAAGCTTCGTCGGCACCATTCATCATGAAAATAAAACAGATCAAGGTGATCTCCATGATCAAAATAAGGTTCGCATCCGTTTTTGGCCAGCCTATCAATTCCTTCATGTTCAAACGAGGTAACTTCAGCATGTTTCTACGTGCTAAGAAAGCCACAGTACCAATGAACGCCAATACACTTAAGATCTCAATAAAAGATATCATAAAGGTGTAAAATCCGCCCAAACTGTCCTTAAAGAATCGGTGTTCACCTGTCAATCCATCCACAAAGATCTCGATCAACTCGATCTGTGTGATCACAAACGCAGCATACAAGGCAAAATGCAATAAAGCCGGTATCGGACGGGCGAACATTTTCTTTTGTCCCAATGCCACCAAGGTCATCACTTTCCAGCGCTCCCCTTTTCGATCACTACGATCCAGATCTCTACCTAAAAATATGTTATTTCTTATGTTACGGACATTGTAAAAGAATAATCCGAAGCCAACGGCAATAAGCAATCCAAAGAATATCGTTGAAATCATGTATGTTTAATTAAGGAATGGAATCCAGTATTTTTCTCAATTTTTTCTCTTCAGTACCGGTAAGCGGCACGCCCTTGGTTTTGGCACCCAGAACAGAGAAATGTATGTATCTCTCCGGATGTAGCTGAAGATCGTTCACTAAATTTTGTAATTCTTTGTTGGTATTAACCAATTCCATGTAGAGTTTTTCATCACCGAGCAATTTACCCAGTGTTCCTTCACCACTCTTGGCCTGGTCCAGTACACCGTTCAAACTCTTAAGTGTCGCCGTGGCATTATTGATCACTTCCTTGAAATTCGCCGAAACAAGATCGTCAGATATCTTTTTCGTGTTACCGATGATAGCAGCCACCTGATCGTTACTCTTTTTTAAATTAGCTGAAATGCTTTCTACATTCGACATGATTCTGCTGAACTTCACTTTTTCTTCAGTGATCAAGCCTTCAATATCACCGGCAACATTACCCAATTTATGAATAGCAGTTTGTAACTCCTTCATACTTCCTTTGATCTGGGAAGTTGCAGTGGTATCCCAGAAAGCAGAAAGTGAATTTACCATCTTATCTACTGAACCCAACGCAGCCTGTACTTTCTGAACTAATGGATCAGCATATGCCTTCACTTGAGTGGTAATATCTGTGGTAACGATCCCCTGCATTTTATCACCCGGCTTGTAAAAACCTTTACTTACATCCATGGAAATATGTAAAGTCAATCCTTTGGAGAAAAGATCGATAGCACCCGCCTCGATAACAGAACCTTTTGGAATCTTAAAATTACGCTCTTGAATGTTGAATTTCATCAAAACAAGCTTGTTGCTATCCTTCTCTTTTGTTAACTGAACATCCACTACTTTCCCAATGGATACTCCGTTTACCATTACCGAAGTTGCTGAAGTTACACCTCCTGAATTTGGAAAGTAAGCGTAGTACACATCGTCTCCACCAAAGAAACTGTTTCCTTTTAAAAAGTTGATTCCAGCGACAAGTAATCCTATTGCAACAACAGCAATAATGCCTGTTTTAATTTCTTTTGATATCTTCAAAACACTATTTTTCTGCTAATTTAATAGCTTTTTCCAAATTAATGCGCTCGCCGTTTAGAAAGGCAACAACAAAAGCATGTTGAAAACCTGAATTGCGCATTTCATTCTTATAAGCATTTGCAGCGTTGAAGTCGTTCTCAAAGGTGCCTACCGTATATTTATAGAGATTGTCCTGTGTGTATTCATAAACTTTCAGTCCTTTGAACTTACTGGCCGTTGTAGGAATCTTTTTATCGGATGTTTCGATCTGTACACGGAAGACCACTTTATCTTTATTCTCTGCTCCGTTATCATTTCCGGTGTTATTAGTTTTAACTACCGCATTATTTGTCGATGCCGTAGTTGTCTTACCGTCAATCCCTTCCAACTCGTTCTTGTATTGCTCGAACGCACTGAACATACTGAATGCCATTTTAGTCTGAGACGCTGTATCCGCAAGGAATTTTTCTTCCGTTGGATTGGTCAAAAACCCTGTTTCTATCAATACACTGGGCATGGTCGTTTTATACAGCACCAAGAAACCTGCTTGCTTCACCCCTCTGTCAGATCGACCCAACTTTTTGAATTCTTTCTGTAATTTATCTGCAAAAGAGATCGATTGATCCAAAAATACGGAAAGCTGGATCTGTCTTGCGATGATGGCATCCGGCGACATGTCAAAATCCTTATACTTGGCACCTTTATCCTGTTCCAAATAGATCGTCGAGTTTTCTCGCTCTGCTACCTTTTGCTGTGATTCAGTTCTGTGTAATCCCAACACGTAGGTTTCAGAACCATACGCCGATGGACTGGCAGAATTGGCGTGGATACAAATGAAAAGATCGGCCTTATTCTTATTGGCGATGTTGGCTCTTTCATCCAATTCTACGAAAACATCCTTGTCTCTGGTATAAACCACCTTGATATCCGGGTATTTCTTTTTGATCATCTCTCCCAGTTTCAAGGCCATATTCAAACAAACGGTCTTTTCGTTAGACTCCGCACCATGACAGCCCGGATCCTTCCCTCCGTGACCTGCGTCAATGACAATTGTTTTTATGGTAGGACGCTCGGCAGAACTACCTTGTGCAAAATTATCCACAGCAAGGAATAGACAGACCGACAATAAAATAAATCTTATTCTGTTATATCTCATTATTTTTCCCATGTGAAGAGCTAATTTTAATAGTTTTGCAAACCAATTAATGCACTTTAACAAATTTACGTTACTTCAGGTGACCAAAAAATGTTCCATACCGAATTTTATCTTCGTTGCATTGTTAATAATGTTGGTTTCTTCAGTTAGTTACGCTCAAACTACCCTAGGAGACTCCATTATTATTCGTGACGACTCGTTTGAAGATATCATTCTTTATGGTGCGCGCGATTCTATTTACTCAGATATTAAAAAACGTCAAATCCACTTGTTCGGAGATGCCCACGTAGAATCGGAAGGAATTTCCATGCGTGCAGGCTACATCATGATCGATCTGAACAATAACGAGATCTATGCACGCTACGCATACGACAAAGACAGTAACCGTGTAGAATTCCCTGTTTTTAGCGAAGGCAGTGAAAAGATTACAGCCACCAGCATCCGATACAACTTTAATACAGACAAAGGATACATTGAAGAACTGAAGATCCAACAGGATGAAATATTCCTATATATGGGAGTGGCTAAACGTCACCCTAACGAACAGATCCATTTCAAAGAAGGGAAATTTACCACCTGTAACCTCGAAGAACCACATTACCATTTTCAGTTATCGCGTGCCGTGATGATTCCTGAAAAAAGGATCGTTACTGGTCCGATGAACCTCTGGATTAAAGGCGTACCTACATTTCTGGGACTTCCCTACAGCGTTATTCCGCAACAAAAAGAACGTACACACGGCTTACTTTTCCCAGAGATCGTACCCTTGTCTGTATACGGATTCGGTGTACAAAACCTGGGTTATTACTACCCGATCAACGATCGCTTACAAACAACCGCTTATGTTAATTTGTATTCCAGAGGAAGCTGGGGACTTAGAAACGTATTGGATTACGCCAAACGTTACGGATTTCGCGGTTCACTCGATCTTGGGTTTCAGCAATTCAAAAGTGGTTTTCCTGCAAATCAAAACAACAATAAGTTAAGTATCGCATGGATCCATTCCAAAGAACTGAAATCCAATCCTTACTGGAACTTTTCCTCAAATGTTAATTTCATTTCGGATAACCAGTCGAAAAACAACCTTGATCCGCTCAATCCACAGTACTTCAACAATAGCTTTAACTCCGATATCAACCTGCAGCGTTTATTCCCCGGAAAACCGCTCAGTATGGGGATGAAGATCTCGGTGCGACAAAATTCACTATCCAAAACAGTGGCCTTGATTGCTCCGGTGTACAACCTGAACATGACGCGCGTTTTTCCATTTAGGGATGTAGTGAAAAGCAACAACGGATTGGCACAAATGGCTAAACGACTGGGTGTTACCTACAACTTGGAAGGACAAAACAAATCAACTTTTGCAGATTCATTGTTAACTGATGGCGATCTTGCGCGAATTAGTGAACAGTTCCTCAATGGATTCAATCAAAACATCGGTATTCAAACAACTGGGGCATTTTTCAAGAACACATTG
The DNA here is from genome assembly GCA_041596415.1 of Crocinitomicaceae bacterium. Classification (GTDB taxonomy): domain Bacteria; phylum Bacteroidota; class Bacteroidia; order Flavobacteriales_D; family Crocinitomicaceae; genus M0103. The sequence continues at coordinate 5,445 of JBFHIN010000113.1, forward strand.
AAATTTACGCCCTCGCTGACCTACGGCAACAAGATCAACTTTCAGCAGATCCGTAAATCGTACGATCCCATTATAAACAATAGTTCGAACGATACACTTTTTGTTGCCGGGATGTCCCACGATCTGAGTATGCAAGGTTCATTCACCACCATGCTATACAGCTATTACCGTTACGCAGGAAAAAAACAAGCGCTCATGCGACACATCATGACCCCAACGATTGGTGTGCGCTATGTACCGCAGTTGAACACACTCATTACCGACAGCGTAGGCATCGACAAGCAATTGGTAACCTATTCACCATTCGAGCGCAGCGTATATAGCGCCGGAACGGCAAAAACGAGCGGACAACTTACTTTTGGGGTAAACAATACCTTCGAACTGAAACGTAAATCCGACAAAGATACCATCACCGGATTCAAAAAAACCAGGATTATCGACATGTTGTCAGCAACGGGATATTATGATTTTATGCGCGATTCCATGAAATTGTCGGACATTAACCTGAACATGCGCGTCAATCCGATCGAATGGTTAAACTTCGTTGCGAACTCGGTGTTTAGTCCGTACAATTGGGTCGATTCCACAGGAGCAACCACCTCAGATTTCGCCGTTACGACCAGAAGTACACTTGGACGTTTTCTAAGAAACGATTTCGCCACCACCATAACGATCACTTCGAAGGCATCGCGCGAAATTCTGAACAGTAATCAGGAGAATGTATTGAATAATTGGAATGCAGACTACAACTACTACCTCTTGCATCCCGAATACGTGCTGAATTATGCCATTCCATGGAAACTCTCGTTTTCACATGTTTATTCCATCAACTACAACACCAATATTTCAGCGTTATCACCCGAAAAACTCATTCGCGTACAAACACTTGTGATCAACGGAGACCTCAGTTTCACCAAGCGCTGGAAGCTGGCCAGCACCCTGAATCTGGATTTGCAAGATTTTCTACTCACCAACGTACGTTTCAACCTGTCCAGAAATATGCACTGTTGGGCTTTAAATTTTTACTGGACACCGATCGGAACCAACAAAAGCTTCCTGTTTAGTCTGCGCAACAC
>JBFHIN010000114.1:0-6430 GCA_041596415.1 Crocinitomicaceae bacterium
CGTTATCCCTGTTGTTGACAATACCAAGGAACTTCAAGATCTTCTTGCAAAAGTTGATGGCGGTCTTAAAATCGGAATCAGAATTGCATCAGAGGAGGAGCCTAAATTTGAGTTCTATACCTCCCGCTTGGGGATCAGATACCGTGAAATTGTTCCTTTTTATAAGGCAATTTTAAAAGACAATCCGAGAGTTGAAGTAAAAATGCTGCACTTCTTTATTAATACAGGTATTAACGATACAGCTTATTACTGGAACGAATTAACAAAGTGTTTGCGAATTTATAGTGACCTCAAAAAGATTTGTCCGAGTTTAGATTCATTGAATATCGGTGGTGGTTTCCCGATAAAGAAGTCCTTGGCATTCGATTTTGATTACGCTTACATGGTGCGTGAGATCCTTACACAGGTTCAACGCGTGTGTACAGAGAATGAAATTCCGGAACCAAATATTTTTACCGAGTTCGGATCTTTTACCGTTGGTGAGAGTGGAGGAGCAATATTTAGTGTATTGCACCAAAAACAACAGAATGACAGAGAGAAATGGAATATGATCGATTCTTCGTTTATGACCAATCTACCGGATACTTGGGCGATCAATCAGCGCTTTATTTTGTTGCCGATCAATCGCTGGAATGATGATTATGAACGAGTTCTACTTGGTGGTTTAACTTGTGATAGCGACGATTATTACAATTCAGAGCAACATTCAAATGCAATCTACTTACCTAAATTTGACCGCAATAAACCCCTGTATCTTGGATTCTTTAATACAGGAGCTTATCAGGAAACAATTGGAGGTTTTGGAGGTTTGAAACACTGCCTTATCCCTGAGCCCAAACACATTCTGATTCAGCGTGATGAGGATGGGAAATTGCAGACTGAATTGTTCAGTGAAGAGCAAACTGCCCAAGATTATCTGAAAATATTAGGATATTCGTCGAAATAATAGAATAGGTTTAGAACATTATAACTAAATTTGTCGATACACAAGTCGATTATTACCTACCGTAACAATAGCAATGAAGATAGAAATATTGTACCTGAGAGAGAACACACCATTTTCTCAAGAATTAATGCGTTGGGCTGAAGAAAGAGAGCTTCAAGTACAAACTTTGGCTGAAAAACCGGAAGAGGTTGAAGATGTAGATGGATTAGTAATCTTTACAGAAAACCAAGAGGTTGAAAAGGAGATCTCTGATCTACGCGTTTTATTTGATAACCGTCAGAAACCGGTTCATAAGATTGATATTAATGGTACCCTGATGGTAGGGGTGTCTAATCTTGATCTATGGATTGAAAGCAATAAATGCAAAAAAGTCCTATTCATCGGAACGGACAATTTATTGAAGAATATTAATTTGAATAGATATCTGGAAAATATCCAGTAATTCTAATACATCTTCGTATTTGGTTCATTGGAGAATGCCTGATCAATAGGTTCCCAAAGTTCAATTCTGTTTCCCTCAGGATCTTCAATGTGTATGAATTTGCCGTAATCGTATGTTTCAACATCATTACAAATCTTCACATCGTTTTCTTTTAATTTGTTGATCATCTGATCCATGTCGTCAACCCTGAAATTGATCATTGCCTGTTGGTCATTGCTGCCAAAATAATCAGAGTCTTTGGGAAATGTCCCAAGTTGTAAATGCGCAGGCTTATTGTCATGATTAAAAGTGAACAAAACACCATAATCATTTGTTGTAAGTCCTAGAACATTTGCATACCAATCACGCATAATATCCGGAGATTTGAATTTTAAGAAGACGCCGCCCAAGCCAATTACTTTTCCTTTCATAGTAGATTTTTGAATAAAAGTAAGACATTTTTGTTTTTCATTTCCTAATTTCAAAAGACTTATGTATCAAGAAAAAGAATTAGCTGTAGTAATTGGGGCAGGAATAGCCGGAATAGCATCTGCCATAAGGCTGGCTAATATGGGCTATCAAGTCGAAGTATTTGAGTCGAATTCTTATCCCGGGGGTAAACTTAGTGCTATCAACTTGGGTAAATATCGCTTTGATGCCGGACCTTCACTATTTACTCTTCCTAATCTTGTTGAAGAACTTTTCGAAATAAGTGGGAAGGATCCAAAGCATTTCGAGTACGTTAAATGTGCTACGACATGTCATTATTTTTTTAATGACGGCACAATGCTACCAATGGTATCAGATAGGGAGCAAATGTTGAAGGATGTTAAGAAAATTCTAGGGGTCGACCCAAAACCTTTGCAAAGACACCTTGAACACAGTGCATATTTATACGATAAAACAGCAAAATCCTTTTTAGAATCCTCAATTCATCGTTTTCAAGATTTTTTGTCGTTTGATATTTTAAAAACGATTTTAGCCATTCCAAATCTTGGTATATTTTCCACCATGAATAAGGAAAATCTACGGACGCTTAATCATCCCAAATTAGTACAGATATTTAATAGATATGCGACTTATAATGGATCAGATCCCTATCAGGCACCCGGAATACTGAATACAATTCCACACCTTGAGCACAACATTGGAACTTATTTTCCGAAAAACGGAATGCACCAAATAACCAATTCTTTGGTTGCATTAGCGGAGCGTTTGGGTGTTAAGTTTAGATACAATAGTAAGGTCAGTAGCGTTCTTGAAAATGGTTCCGAGGTAACCGGAATTGTTGTAAATGGAGTGGAGCACAAAACAAATGTAGTAGTTTGTAATTCAGATATTAAAATTGCCTACAAGAAATTACTTTCACCTAAGTTGGTGAAGAAAAAAACGCTGGCGCAAGAACCTTCCAGCTCCGCGATGATATTTTATTGGGGGATAAAGAAGAGATTTGATCAACTGGACCTTCACAATATTTTCTTCGCTTCAGATTATGAAAAAGAATTCCGAACGATATTTAAAGAAAAAACCGTAGGAGACGATCCGACGGTTTATATACATGTAAGCTCTAAAATTGTGGAAGAGGATGCCCCTGAAGGTAAGGAAAATTGGTTCGTGATGGTAAATGTACCTTCAAATTCAGGTCAAAATTGGCAAGAACTTCGTCAAAATATCAGACGAAATATATTGAAAAAATTGAGTTCAATTCTCAATGAGGACATAGCAGCGCTGATAGAAGAGGAGGACTATCTTGATCCGGTTCGTATTGAGCAAAAAACGTCGAGTTTTGCAGGTGCATTATATGGTTCAAGTTCCAACGAACGAATGGCAGCATTTTTCAGACATCCCAATTTTTCAAAAATTAAAGGTTTGTATTTTGCCGGCGGAAGCGTTCACCCCGGAGGAGGAATCCCACTGTGTCTTCTTTCAGCTAAAATTGCTTGTTCCATGATCGATCCTCCAAAAGTGAATTGAACGAAATTTTGGATATCTTGTACTACTGAAAAATGACACTATGAAAAAGCTATTCTTTTGCCTTTTGGTAATTCCTTATTTTTTGAATGCGCAAACGACGCAAACTCAGCATATCAAATCCGAGATAAAAAAGATCAAATTATTTCTCACTTCAGGTGAAATGATACATGAGCAAACGATTAAATTGCCCAAGGGCAGAAGCAAACTCGTCTTTTCAGGAATTTCAGCATTCGCTGACCCGCAGTCGATCCGATTCTCAGGCGAGGGTAAATATCGTTTAGTTTCTGTATCCACTGAAATGGATTTTTTAGCGGCAGAAAATTTCAATCCTAGAATTGCTCAATTAAAGGATTCACTGGAAAATTTGAAGGATAAATTTCAGGCCAATGATGATCAAGAAGGTGCTTTTCGCATGGAGTTGGAACTGCTGAATGCGAATAAACGTCTTGGTGGACAGAATCAAAATCTTACCGTAGCTCAAATTAAAGAGGCCGCGGATTTTTATCGCAATAGAACCCTAGAGATCAACAAGAATTTATCTCGTCTTAGAAAGGAAAAACAGCTTTTACAAGCGCAAATAGACAACACTAGATATCAGTTGGTTGAACTTAATTTCAACGAAAATCAACGCAGTAATCAGGTTATTGTGATTGTTGATTCAGATGAAGCTGCAAGTATGACAAGTACGTTGAAATATTTGGTTTCTGATTGTGGTTGGGCCGCAAACTATGATCTTTCTGCCAGCGACATTAATCAAAAGATAAATTTAAAATACAAAGCTCAGGTTTATAACAATACCGGAAATGACTGGAAAGAAGTGGATCTAGTGCTTTCAACCGGCGACCCAAGATTATCCGCATCAGCACCTGAACTTTCACCATGGTATTTGAATTATTATGGAAATGGAAAATTTGCTTCAAAGCGCGGTTACTATGTCCCACAAGCAGTTCAACAAGACTACCGCAGAGAAGCTGAAAATAATTTATCGATGGCTAATCAGCGCGTCTACGACAACTATATTTTAGAAAAGGATGTTGACATGAAGAATGACAAAGTCAGCATTACTAGTGGAACACTCATGCCTCAAAAATTTGGAAATCCGACTGTCGCTATGCGTCAGATTGAGATATCGGAATTGACGGCTGAATTTGTTATTTCACATAAGTTTTCGTGTCCTTCTGATGCAAAACCATATATGGTTAACGTAAAAGAAATGAATCTGGATGCAAGCTTTTCACATATCACCGTACCAAAATTGGACAACGCTGCGTTTTTATTGGCACACATCGTAGGATGGCAGGATTTGGAATTGATTCCGGGTCCAACAAATGTGTATTTCGGAGGAGAGTACGTGGGCCTTTCTCAAATCGAAACAAGACAAATTTCAGACACCTTATCACTTTCATTCGGTAGGGATAATCGTGTTCAAGTAATGCGAAGACTGAAAAAGGAATTAAGTACTAAAAAAGTGATCGGAGGAAGTAAGAAGGAAACGTATTTATACGAGATATCTGTTCGTAATAACCGTTCAGTACCAGTGAAAATTGAAATATTTGATCAAGTGCCAATCTCCAAAAGCAGCGATATTTCTGTATCTATCGATCAATTAAGTAATGGAAAACACAACACAGAAACAGGAGAGGTGGTTTGGGAATTCCAGCTTCAACCTAACGAAATAAAAACGGTGGAAATAGGGTATACCGTAAAATATCCAAAGGATGCTTCAATTACGTTGCAGCGTTATAGAACGGTTTCATCACCGTCATTCTAAATTTGATCGTGAAAAGGGTCTTGGCTTCTAAGACCCATTTTCTTTTTAGAATGTAATTTTCTGTGTAATTTGGCGTTTTGATATGCATATGAAAACTTTCGGGTCATACATAGTCTTGCTTGTTTTATTGCCATTACTTTCTTTTGGACAACAGCAAAATAATCGTTCGCGTTCAGAATTGGGGGCTTTCTTAGGTGGTTCATACTATATTGGAGATTTAAATCCGTTTGGACATTTTCAAAATACGCATCTTTCCGGAGGACTGCTTTATCGTTTTAACATAGATTCACGCCACTGTTTTCGTACCAATTTCACCTATGGTAAGGTAAGTGCTGCGGACGCGAATTCAAAGAATGATCTTCTGAAAAACCGCAATTTGAGTTTCGAATCCAATATTTTTGAGCTAGGAGCTGGATTCGAATTCAATTATTTCCCTTTTCAGATCGGACATGAACGTTATAAGGGTACAGCTTATTTACTCGCCGAATTGGCACTGTTCAGAATGAACCCAAAAACAGAATACAATGGTTCAATGGTTGAGTTGCAATCTTTGGGAACGGAAGGTCAGGGAACCAGCCAAAACTCAAAATCGGCTTATGGTTTAACTCAATTGTCGTTACCTTTAGGTGTAGGAGCTAAATTTTCATTAGGAAAAGTTGCTTCGCTGTCGTTGGAGTATGGTTTTCGTCTTTCCTTTACGGATTATTTAGACGATGTGAAAAGCAATTCTTTCGTTGATCCAAGTGTTTTGGCATCAGAAAATGGACCAATGGCCGCTGCACTTTCGAATAGAAATGTCAACGGAGACAGATATGGCAAAAGGGGAAATTCATCGACTACAGACTGCTACGTGTTTTTTGGAGGAATGCTAACTTTTAGATTGGGGGGGCCAAATCGATGCTATAATCACTGATCAATCTCCGCCACAACCTCCACAGCCTCCACCACAAGAACTGCCGCAAGAATTTCCACAGGAAGATCCGTCACCCCCGTCCGAGTTCACGGAGGACGTGATTATAAGAGGTATAAGCAATGGAGAAAACGCCAAAGAACCCTTTTGGAAATAATCCCATTCATCACCGTACGTGGGTTGCCGTACAGTTGGATATTTGGAGAAATATTTGGGAAGTATTTTACTAAATATTTTATCGTTTAAACTGAAAATCTGTATTGCTCCTACAACAAGAATAACGAGTAACAGAAAAATCAAAATTCCAACGGGTTTATCGCGTACTATACCTGTTATTAATCTCAGCGTGCCGAAAGTAAAGATTGCTGCTATAAAAAAATAATTGATCATGAAAAGTTTGAAAAAAGC
>JBFHIN010000115.1:0-6413 GCA_041596415.1 Crocinitomicaceae bacterium
CCTGCCGCTTTCAACTGAATCTGATGCGCGGTAAACCCACCGTAATGGCTCCATGTGGAATCTTGAAACATCAAATTATCACCATACGAACATAAACCATAACCCAGACTTAAGTTTAGGTATTGAAATTCTTTATCACCTACTAAAGATGAGGCAAAACGCATTTGTTTATTCCATTTGTTAACAGAGGGAATGTAGTTGTTTCCTACAGCGAAACGTTGAAGAGTTGTGGGTAATAAATTCGAAATGGAAATATTACTTGTTAATTTAAAAAAAGGAAAAGTATAGTGAAGTTTTAATTTTTCCTGCCATTCATTGTTGGCTCCAATAATATTTATCTTGCCTTCTGACGATAAGATCATTCGTTTTGAACGGAATGCATAAACTACATTAATATTATTCTCAAGCGTATCATTTTTAATTCCATTCCCATTTAACCACCAATAGTTAAAGGTATTAGTAGCTTTAAAAAAGTGGTGATTTGATCTAAAAAACATCCCTGCTCCCGCTCCTACTTGGGAATGTTGAAATAAATCATACGTACTTAATGTATCAAATTGATTAAATGCGTAAATCCCATACAAGGTATCGCTTTCAGTAAATCTTGTCGACAAGATCTTCATACTCTCTTCAATAATTACCCCTACCGACCTAATAGAGTCTTTAACTATTGGAATAAAGTTTACTTGTTCAATTTGTGTTCTTTTGGAACCCCATACTGAACTTCCCTGACGCACAGGTAGGAGGTCTGATGAAAATGTTCGAATTAATGAATCATCCACATATCCACCATTTATCCCCACACTTGAAGAACCAAAATAAGCATCCAAGGTAGCAGAAATGAACTTTGATCTTAATAAAAATCTTGCTTTTAGATCGTCATGCTGAAACCCGGAATTACGCATAAAACCTGAACTGTTGTTTCTTCGGTAATCAAGATTCATAAAGACTCGATTGTTTATCACCTGCTGGTATTCGGCTTGGATGTATTGAGTCCCCTGAGACCCGAAGCTATAGGCAAAACCTAAATGTGGAAGTCCTGAGAATTTAAAATTATTCTGATCTTGAATTCCATAAAAACGCTGAGCACCGAAATTGTGGGATAGGAAATAGATGGTGGGAACTCCAAATGTAAGGCCTTCGCTTCCTCCCGGAATATTGATAGCGTGTACACCAATGTTAAGATCAGTAGAATCTAACTCGCCTGCAATGCGATCAGTTCCTTTTATCGTATCCATGTAGAATAAAGCGCTCATCTCTTGTGAGAATAACACTCCATTAAACAAAAGAAAGATTGGTAAAAGAAACCAATTCATAATTTTCAAAAAAAATAAAGGTATAAAAAAAGGGGCATTCGCCCCTAAATATATCCGCTAAGCTTTAATTACAAAGAATTAACCTTCAATTGTAAACCAGACTTAATGTTAGCCGCTTTGTTTTTATGGATAATGTTTCTTTTTGCTAGTTTATCCAACATTGACGCAACAGTAGGAAATAAAGCTTCTGCCTCACTCTTCTCTGTTACAGCGCGTAGCTTACGTACTGCGTTACGTGTAGACTTATGTTGATATTTGTTGCGAATTCTTTTCGCATCGTTTGATCTGATTCTTTTTTGTGCTGACTTATGATTCGCCATTTTTTCTTTTTATTAAATTCTTAAAATAAGCAGCCCATAGGAGAATCGAACTCCTGTTTCCAGGATGAAAACCTGGCGTCCTAACCACTAGACGAATGGGCCAAGTTTGTTTTTCTTGGCAGCCCATAGGAGAATCGAACTCCTGTTTCCAGGATGAAAACCTGGCGTCCTAACCACTAGACGAATGGGCCGTATTTCAATTCCCCGTTTAAATTTGGGAGTGCAAATATAATTTGAAAATCTGTAATAGCAAACGTATAGGGCACTTTTTTTAAAAAATTTCGCCTTCATCGGATTTCATCTTGAAACCCATACGTTTACCTGTTTGCAATTGTAAGTTGTTGCTGATTACCTGTATTTGACCGACCGACAGTTCTGAAACATATTCATATGGTGGGATTAGAAGGTCGAACTCCAACGCGAACGCAAAAGAAGTTTGAACGATCAAGCTGATGATTTGTCTGGATAACGCAACATTTTCAGCATCTCTGAACAAGTAACCTAACTGACCTTTACCTTCCATCATAAAGTGCCTTTCTTTATTGATAAAAAGCCTCCCGATCAAATATCCTGAGTCATTCACCCTATTCTGAATAAAAGATTCAGCCAGGAAATTGTAGATGTATATTATGCCAAAATATCCTCTGTCTTCGTTTTCGGCAAAATATTTAGTTCCCCATAACGGATTATCATCCGGTAAACGAAAAACATTGTTGTGCTGGTGAAATACCAACACGTCACTCCCCACAAAAACGTGCATTTCAAAATTCCCCTTATGCTTACAGCTGAGCCTAATTCGAGGGTCTTCTACTTTTTTTTCTAGGGCAGCAACCTCTTCTTCTATTACCTCCTTGAATTCAGTAAAAATTCTGTCTAAATCATCTGCGATATCTTGTTTTAAAGCAGATTTGCTAAGCAATAAGTCAAGTAATATCTTTCTATTCTCTTCCATTTAGTAGGCTTTTGCAAAGATTACTCTGCGCTTGGATGGCTTTCCGGTAACCATACACTTCCCTTCATCCTCAGTTTCCCCAAGCGCAATACAACGGATTGTAGCTTGCGTTTCCTCCTTGATCTTAGCTTCTGTTTCTTTAGTACCGTCCCAGTGAGCCAAGAAGAATCCACCCTCCTCAATCTGTTTTTTGAAATCCTCATATGAATCTACCGATTTCATATTATTTTTCCTAAATTCTTTTGCTTTTTCCAATAAATTAGTCTGAATATCAGCTAATAATTGCTTGATGGTAGTAGATACACCTTCGAATGAAACAACCTCTTTCGTTTTTGTATCTCTTCGAGCAATTTCCACATTACCGTTTTCAAGATCGCGCGGCCCCATGGCTAAACGCACAGGAACTCCTTTTGCTTCGTATTCAGCAAATTTCCATCCAGGTCTTCTATTATCGTCATCGTCGAACTTGAATGATATACCCATAGTTTTAAGCTGAGTACCTAATTCATTCATTTTCTCCGTAATTGCCAACAATTCTTCTTGAGTTTTGTAAATAGGAACGGCCACAACTTGAATTGGAGCTAATGCTGGCGGCAATACCAATCCTTCATCGTCGGAGTGGGTCATTATTAAAGCACCCATTAATCTCGTAGAAACACCCCACGAAGTTGCCCAAACATATTCAAGTTTACCTTCTTTGTCCGCAAATTTCACATCAAATGCTTTGGCGAAATTTTGTCCCAAGAAATGCGATGTACCGGCTTGTAATGCCTTTCCATCCTGCATCATCGCTTCGATACAGTAAGTCTCTTCAGCTCCTGCAAAGCGCTCGCTTTCCGTTTTCAAACCTTTTATCACTGGCATTGCCATATAGTTTTCTGCAAACTCTGCATATACATCTAACATCAACTCAGCTTCTTTAATTGCCTCAGCTTTTGTAGCATGCGCTGTATGTCCCTCTTGCCATAAAAACTCCGTTGTACGCAAAAACAATCGAGTACGCATTTCCCAACGCACTACATTTGCCCACTGGTTGATCAAGATTGGTAGATCACGATAAGATTGAATCCAATTTTTATAAGAATTCCATATAATAGTTTCCGAGGTAGGACGTACAATTAGTTCTTCTTCCAATTTTGCGGTTGGATCTACTATGATCCCGCTACCATCTTCTGCATTTTTCAGTCTATAATGCGTTACAACAGCACATTCTTTAGCGAAGCCCTCTATATGACTGGCCTCCTTACTCAAATAAGATTTAGGTATAAACAATGGGAAATAAGCGTTAGAATGCCCTGTTTCTTTAAACTTTGCATCCAGAATCTCTTTCATTTTTTCCCAGATTGCAAAACCATATGGCTTGATCACCATGCAGCCTCTGACATCCGAATGTTCGGCCAGATCAGCGCGATAAACAAGTTCATTATACCATTTTGAATAATCTTCTTCCCGTGATGTGTACTTTTGAGCCATTGAATATATCTACTTATTTATGAGCCGCAAATTTAGCAATATTCATGAATCATAAAACAGCAACCAGTAAAAGGCTTTACTTTACATTCATTATCTAACCTGCTCTCTCAGTTCATTTTTCACAGCCTGCTCAAAAGGAATTCTTAGAATTTTACTTGTAATCCAATCTGAGATATTAAAGTACTCCAAAACAACTTGTTCATTCTCATTTTTCAGTAATTCATCCAATTCCTCTTTAAACTTTTCTAAAATGATCAGTTTGTCTGAAACGTGAAGGACTTTTGCTAATTTTCGAATGTTCCTGATACAAAGATTTTCCACCTCGTAGCTTCTATCTTGTTTATTCAGGTATCTGTTTGTTGATTTTATGACATATTCCAAGAAATCATAATTCTCTAATTCAAAATGAAGTACCAAATTAAATAGACGAGCAAAACTGTAAATGTCTTTACGGAGATTCTGTTCATTATCATTCAGAACCATGTTGATGTACATCAACGCTTTTTTGTAATCACCAGCACCGAAATAACTGTAAGCTTTATTATAGATAAGTAAAACCTCTTGTTCCTTGCTAACTTTATCACCAAATTCTTCCTGTAATTGTTCAATCTGCGGTATCAATTCCAAACTTTTAGAAAACTCACCCATACGGTGCATTAAATTCAATTCCAGGTTATAGGTAGTTGTAAAAATGCGGACTTTTATGTCGATCGAATTAAATCCTTTTTTACCATCTAGCTGACGAATATCCTTAATTAGTTGATTAGCTTTCTCAAAGTTCTTGTTCTCTATGTAGCATCGAAGCAGATGCGACAAGGTCATGACATAACGTTGGCCTGAATCGGATTTGATATCAGGATTTTTATCTAAAATTTCGCGAGTTCTGTTAAAGAACTGATAACTCTCCTCGTAATTTCGATTGGTTGCTGCGCATAGACCCTTAATATAATAACACATCGAGGCAGCACGTGTCGAAAGCGCCGTATTCTTCCCTTTGATCAAATGGTAATCAGCGATCGAATCAACTACTTTACGTTCCTCCTCTGTTCGTGCAAAACCTCCTGACCTGAACACTAGATTGATCTTGGAATAAATAATTTGGTATTCAGCCAAGTTTCTTAACTTGGAGATCACCATTTCCTCCTCTTCCACTAATTCATCAAGATTAGTGCTAAATTCACCGGATTCATAGGCTTCCTCAAGCAATTTTTTTTCCCAGGAAATCAACTCATACCAATAGTAAAACTTCTCGTTGTCACGTGCAAGTTGTTTCGCCCTTGAAACAAATTTTTCACACTCTTTAAACAAGGCTTTATTATAAAGGATCTCTACGTTCTTGATCTCTTGTTTTAGTATGCTACTTACAGACTGTTCACTATAATAACTGCGTAAACTTTTTAAAATAAGTTTGTAGAGATGATTTTTTTCTGAAGGTAAGTGTTTTATAAATGTTTCGTCCTTAAAAGCATCCTTTAACATTTCTTCGTCATACGTTGTTTGTCCTTCAATGAAATCGAAAATTTTCAAATAATTTTTCTCACCTGATTGCAAAGAAGACGACAACTTGAAAAATCGCTTTTCAGATTTTGTCAATGACTTAATCAGCTTAAAAAGCTCCGTTGATGGTTTCATATTACACTACTTAGATAAATGCTAATTTACGTATAAATGCTAATTTACAAGAATATCACCTGAAAAACGATTTAGTAGTAACTTTTTTGGTCTGAATTATTGAAATCTCAACAAAAAAAGAGAGGTCCTTTAACGGACCTCTCTACAAACAACAACAAACTAAAAAAACCTCACTACCCCATTTGGGGAAAACAAAACTTGTTAACGGAGGAAAACCTTTTGACCCTTTGACAATTGCTCATCCTTGGATGCTATATCATTCTTTTTCATTAATTTTTTCAAGCTAATACCTTCTTGCTGAGAAATTTCTTTTATCGTCATATCCTTCTTCAATTGTATACTTTTCACCCTTGAATGATGTTTCTTAGGATGAACATATACAATATCTCCTTCAACAAGCAAGTCCTTTTGATTTTCAAAATCGTTGTATCTGTACAATTGATTCAATGACAAACCGAACTCCTGAGCAATACGGAAGTATGTATCACCTTTTTGGGCCACAACATATTTCACCTTGTTCGTATTGTATTGTGGAGCATGATTTTGAGCTTGAAGAATTTCTGTTTTATTATTCTGAGCAAGTAATTCGGGAGCTTTTTCTTGTACAGGACCATTTAACCCATCAAGTTCATACAACTTCATGTCCTCAATTATTCCGATCAAGAGCTCAGGATATTTTGGGTTTGTTGCATATCCAGCTTCTTTCAAACCTCTTGCCCA
>JBFHIN010000116.1:0-6409 GCA_041596415.1 Crocinitomicaceae bacterium
AGTCGACAAATAAGCGAAATATATGTCAAGTACCATCCGGAAGATCTTAGTGCGAAATCTAATTTGGGGATGCTCTACGAAATGTCAGGTGAAAATAACAAGGCAATAATGATCTACGAGGAAATATTAAAAATTGATCCAAACGCGGAACATACGCGACAATTATATACCAACCTACTTAAAAACAAAAAATGAGATTCCTATTCATAAGTTTGCTTTTTCTTTATGCTTGTCGTTCTGTTAATGAAAGAGAATACCAACACATTGACAAGAACAAAGCAAACCTGGTTGCAGGAAAAACTGCGTTGGTTTTCGTTTCAAATTCTTTATCTGATAGTACATTGCTGACTTGTGACTACATGTTTTACAAATGCTTTGATCAGCAATGTGATGCCACTTATCAAAAAAAAGCCAATGATCTTGTTATTGAGTTTGTTTCCTCCAATACCTCTTTTGAGAAAAACTCAGGCTATCCTGAAATTCTAGATGAAAACTATTTCAAAAATCAACTAGAAAATTTCAGACAATTGGCAAAAACTGAAAACTCTGCTTCAATTTTTGAAAACCTGTGGCAGTTAGAGCTACATAATTCTATTGATGAATTTAAGAACTATATACTTTTGAACAATTCGGTTTGGTCTTTTACCGGAGGTGCACATGGAAATGGTTATGCTGAGACTATGTATTTGAGAAAACCGAGTGGCGAAATTCTTGAATTGAAGGAGTTATTCAACGATCTTTCTGCTGTCACAAAAATTGGAGAAAAGTATTTTCGATTAAAAAATGAATTACCTGAAAATGAAAGCTTGAGTGAACTAGGCTATTGGTTTACAGATGATTCTTTTTATTTAAGCAATAATTTTACTTTCGCTCAAAATGGACTGCAGTTCTTTTACAATACATACGAAATTGCCCCCTATGTTATTGGCGCCGTTGAATTTGAAATTCCCTATACTGACCTGGAAAAATATCTTATTGTTGATCCAAGAAAATAAAGGCGTTGTTCAGGCTGTTCTTTAAATAGACAGATTTTTCTATATTTGTCCGTTGAATTAAAAAATAAATAACCATGGCGGTTAAAACAACTGGTAAATCATCAAAAACAGTAAAAAAAGGAGCCGTTTCCGGTAAGACAAAATTCCCAAAGGAAACATACATCAAGTGGTACAAAGACATGTTATTGATTCGAAAGTTCGAAGAGAAAACAGGACAATTGTATATCCAACAAAAATTTGGCGGATTTTGTCACTTATATATAGGACAAGAAGCGATTGTAGCAGGAACTGCCTCCGCATGTCGTCCCGGAGATAAACACATGACAGCATATCGTGATCACGGTCACCCTATTGCTTTGGGTACGGATCCTCGCGTTTTAATGGCTGAATTATATGGTCGAAGCACAGGTTGTTCTAAAGGAAAAGGTGGTTCAATGCACTTTTTCGATAAAGAGAAGAACTTTATGGGAGGTCATGGAATTGTAGGTGCTCAAATTGCTATGGGTGCTGGGGTTGCTTTTGCTGAAAAATATAATGGGACCGAAAATGTAGCTTTTGTCTCCATGGGTGATGGCGCCGTTCGTCAGGGAGCCTTGCATGAAACTTTTAATATGGCGATGATGTGGAAGTTACCGGTGATCTTTATCATTGAAAATAACAACTACGCCATGGGTACTTCTGTTGAAAGAACAACAAATGTTACTGATCTTTCGAAAATAGGATTGTCTTACGAAATGCCTTCTAAAATAGTTGACGGAATGTCTCCTGAAGCGGTACATGAAGCAATTGAAGAAGCAGCTAACAGAGCAAGAAAAGGAGACGGACCAACATTATTGGATATCAGAACATATCGTTATAAAGGCCACTCAATGTCTGATCCTCAAAAATACAGAACCAAAGAAGAGGTTGCAGAATGGATGGAAAATGATCCGATTGAACATTGTTTGAAAATGATAAAAGACAACAAATGGTTGTCTGAAAAAGAGATCAATGAGATAGGTGAATGGGTGAAGAAAGAGGTGGAGGAATCTGTTGAGTTTGCAGAAAATTCACCTTATCCGGAGCCGGAAGAATTGTACAAGGATGTTTATGTACAAGAAGATTACCCATACATTATTGAATATTAATTAATAGATCAGCATTAAATAAAGCATTATGGCAGAGATAGTTTACATGCCCAAGTTGAGCGACACTATGACAGAAGGTGTTGTTGCGGAATGGAATAAAAAGGTTGGAGATACAGTTTCATCAGGAGAAGTACTTGCTGAAATAGAAACTGATAAGGCAACAATGGAATTTGAATCGTTTTATGACGGGGTGCTTTTGCATATTGGGGTTGAAAAGGGAAAAGCTGCACCAGTAAATTCTATTTTAGCCATTATTGGTGAAAAAGGTGAGGATATTTCCGATCTTTTAAATGCTTCACCTCAAGCACCAGTAGCTGAAAAAGCAACGCCTGCCCCAGATCCTGCTCCAGTGGAAGCGCCAAAGGCAGAAACAGCTCCTGCTGCACCTACAAAAAAAGAAGTAACACATGCACCTGTTGCAAGTTCAACGGACCGTGTATTGGCATCTCCACTTGCTAAAAAATTGGCAGAAGAAAAAGGAATTGATATCAGCAGAGTTTCAGGCTCGGGTGAAGCAGGTAGAGTAGTGAAAAGAGATATTGATCATTTTGTACCATACGAAGTTCCAGCTCAAAATTATCAAATGGTAAATGCAGGTACTGAATCTTACACAGACGAGACAGTTTCTCAAATGCGTAAAACTATCGCAAGACGTTTGGCTGAGAGTAAGTTCACTGCACCTCATTTCTATTTGACTCTTGACATTGATATGGATAATGCCATCGCTGCAAGAAAAGCTATGAACGCAAATGAGAATGTAAAGATTTCATTTAATGATATGGTTATTAAAGCCGTTGCATTGTCTTTGCAACAACATCCTACCATTAACAGTTCTTGGTTAGGAGATGTTATTCGTCGAAATCACCATATTCATATTGGAGTAGCTGTGGCAGTTGATGAAGGTTTACTTGTTCCCGTGGTGAGATTTGCTAACACAAAAGGATTAAGTCAGATCGGTAATGAAGTTCGCGACTTTGCAAAACGTGCCAAAGACAAAAAGCTTCAGCCATCAGATTGGGAAGGTAATACTTTTACCATTTCCAATTTGGGTATGTTCGGAATAGAAGAATTTACAGCGATAGTTAACCCACCTGATAGCTGTATTTTAGCTGTAGGAGGTATAAAAGAAGTACCTGTCGTTAAAAATGGACAAGTTGTACCTGGAAACGTAATGAAAGTAACGTTATCTTGTGATCATAGAGTGGTTGACGGAGCTTCAGGATCAGCATTTTTACAAACATTCAAAAGCTTCTTGGAGAACCCGGTCACAATGTTGATCTGAGTTTGAAGTAATTTTATAATGAAAGGTCCGGTCATGAATGATCGGGCCTTTTTAGTTACATTAACCTATAATGCTTGTAGTTACTTCAACTTAGGGGTGTAAAGACACTACTTCTGCAAGTATATCTTACAAAGAAGAATTATTGTATTCCAACTACATTCACCCCGGATGATGACAAGTTCAATCAAACTTTCAAACCGGTATTTACTAGTGGGTATGATCCATATGGCTACATTATGCTAGTTTATAACCGTTGGGGAGAATTAGTTTTTGAGTCACACGACCCCAATATTGTTTGGGATGGAAGTTGTGGAACATCTTCTGCAATTTCTAAAGTAATGGATTGGATATATATGGAAAATAGAGTTTTTGACAAAGGCCAATGATGATAGTAAAAGTATTGTTGGTCACGTGCCCCTCATCTGATAGTTTTCAACTAAAAAAGGCAGAAAAAAATCTGCCTTTTTTTATGGTTAAGGGCAACCCCCTGTCATTATTGACGTTTTTCTACTAGTTAAAACTTCTATTATGAAAACGTTGATTGTAATTTCTTTCCTTATTTTATCTGCAACCTTAAATGCCCAGGTAAACCATAGTATGTACAATATGGAAATTTTGACGGAATCGGACGAGCTGGTGTATTATGTTCCAAATGCCTTTACACCGGATGGTGATAGCTACAATCAAACTTTTCAGCCTGTTTTTACCACAGGATTTGATCCATATGATTTTCATCTACAGATTTATAATCGATGGGGAGAAATAGTTTTCGAATCCAAGGATTACCGCATTGGTTGGGATGGTTCGTACGGATCGAAAGGTCAATTCACATCAGAACAGAATGATGTTTTTGTTTATGTCATTGAGTTCAAAAGATCTATCAATGACGAACGCATCAGAACAGTTGGACATGTAAATATATTGTTATAGTTTACTTGTTCTCAGTTTTTTTCCAAGTAGCATAAATAGAGTCTTGAGAGGGTCTGTCTGGCTCAATCTCAGTTAATGGTTGACATTCCTTTAACGTTCCTTTACAGTCGGTTGGTAATTGTTGGTACAACTGGGTGCCTTTAGTTTTCCAAGCGATCATTTCGTCAGAAACTTGTTTAATTACTTTGGCCGGATTTCCAACTACCAAACTTCTTTCAGGAATAACCGTATTTGCAGGCACAAAACAAAGTGCACCAATTATAGATTCTTTGCCTATAACTGCGTCATCCATTACAACAGCATTCATTCCAATAAGAGAATTCTCACCAATAATTCCACCATGAATTATGGCGCCATGACCAATGTGCGCACCGGTTTTTAGGATCACTGTGGTTCCTGGAAACATGTGAATAACACAATTCTCTTGAACGTTACAACCATCTTCAATGATGATTTGACCCCAGTCGCCTCGAATCGCCGCTCCAGGTCCAACGTATACATTTTCTCCAATAATTACATTACCAGTCACATTCGCTTGTGGATGGATAAAGCTGGAAGCTTTTATTACAGGTTTGAAACCATTGAATTCGTAAATAGCCATTTATTGATTTGTTGATTTTTTTGATCCAATTCTAAAAACTCCTCCAAAAACAACATTATACTGACTAAATAGAAAATGTTGTTTCGCTTTGTCCGATTTATTCATTGTAGTGCGAATATCCGGCATATGAATGAAGCCATATTTTGCTTCAGACTGAATGAAAAAATACTTGAAAAAAGTAAGATTCACGGCACCGACTGCACCGATACCATAACCTGCCAAATGAAATTTGTCGTAACGTGGGTTATTTAGTAAAGTCGTATTTGTTCTTGGCATAAGAAAACCGACTCCGAATCCCTCGTTAAGGAGAATTTCAAAATGTTTTCTTTTAAATATTACGTCATTACGCCGTATTTCAACGTTTTCGTAATTTAAGCCGTCTGTATGTTCAAAAAGTAAAAAATCCGGCGATAAAACTATCTCGTTATCGACATATTCACCATCATATTTAGTACTTGAATTACTTATATAACCATCGATACCGACTGTTTGATAATTTTGCATCACATACTTCATATGATCTACACCAAGAGATATGGAATAATTGTCGTGAAAAAAATATCCCAACCGTGCATTGTATTGAGGATAGGTTATGTATCCAGGATTTAAATAAATCTTTGCGCTAAAAGGTGACTGGCGGTCCTTGGCGACAACGTTTTCAAGTGTAAAATTATAACCTTCACCTTTAAAAGTGATATCTGATTTTGTGTATGCTGATCTATTCCAACCCCAGTAAGCAAAAAAGCTTCCTTTTTTGTACATGGACTCAACTTGAGAAAAAAGATCTGAATGCAACAGAAGTGCTGCCAAAAGAAAGAGTGTCAGTTTGCCCACGATTATCAATAGTTTAGGCAAATTTAACTACAAGTTTTAGATTAAGCTGAATTATTTTTTAGCACTTCAATAAGCAATCAAGTTTTTATGGAACTTAATAATCTCAAAACGACATTTATACCATCAATTAAATGCCTTAAAGTTAGTCCTCTTTCAGCGCTAATTTTCTCAGCATTTTTGCTGATACACCATCCGTATAAGTACCATAACCCGTAACTAGAATACCTTTCAGTAGACCATCTTTTGATTCGATCGCATACACTGTTGCTTCATCGGCTGGATCGCTATTCCCTTCATAACGATAAACGGAGGCGATTTCGAAATCATCCAGCATACATACTTTTTCATCGCACAAAAGATAGTCCGATTCTAGCTTGAAATCCATTTCGTAACCAGCTTCCCTGAATGCTCTAATAGCTTCACTAACTGTACCGTAATCATACTTATGTAACATGACTTCTTATTTTCTAAAGAAGGTACGAAATTATTCTTCGCCAGTCAATTTTTGCCAGTGAAATTTTATAAGTGTTGGCTTGCCGTATGGATTATCGTTGGTAATTACCAAATCACCGTTAGCTAGAAAAACAATTCTTTTTGGTCGACTGATCATTGTTGGGTCGAGACGCATGAAATTTTGAAG
>JBFHIN010000117.1:0-6386 GCA_041596415.1 Crocinitomicaceae bacterium
GGCCTCACAAAGAATTTTCTTTCGCTTACCCTCGGGACGGTAGAATGAAACCATCAATAAATGTAAATTGGTGGTAAGGGAATGCGTGATCACCACCTCAAGGGGCAGTGCACCCACCACACGAGCCGCCATTTCGGTCAATTGTTCGTGATATGAAAACCAAGGTCTTTTTGCTAAAAAGTGACCTTCAACACCATATTTTGCCCAGGCATCCAATTCTTCCTGAATATATTTCGCAGTTGTTTTCGGCTGTAGGCCAAGTGAATTTCCAGTAAAATAACGTACTGTCGAGGCGTGAAAATTGGGAAAGTAAAATTTATCTCTAAAATTCTTCAATGGATCCTTTGCGTCCATGGATTGCGCAAAAGACAATGTATTTTCAAATGGATTCACTTTAAATGGGAATTTTTATGTGAGTTCAAAGATAAATAATATCAGTTAATCATACTTATATATCTAAATCAGTATAGTACAAAGCTTTAAATCCAATACCATTAGAGTAGGAAATATTCTTCATGAATTATACTATTTTTGCAGCTCGAACGACAAGAATTCAGCATATGTCCATTAAAAGAACAAACTCAGAACAACTATTCGAAAAAGCAAAGACTTACTTCCCCGGAGGCGTAAATTCACCGGTGAGAGCCTTTAAATCAGTGGGCGGTACTCCCTTGTTCATCAAAAAAGGTGACGGTTGCAGAATTTGGGATGAGGACGATAATGAGTTTGTTGATTTCTGTTGTAGTTGGGGGCCACTCATTCTTGGACATAATAATCCACATGTATACAACGGTATTGTGGCGGCTTTGCAAAATGGTGCCAGTTTTGGAGCACCGACGCGTTTGGAAAATGAACTGGCAGAACTGATCTTGAGCAGAAATACATACATTGAAAAATTGCGATTTGTGAGTTCAGGTACTGAGGCCGTAATGTCTGCCTTGCGCATGGCTAGAGGATTTACAGGAAGAGAAAAGATCTTGAAGTTTGAAGGATGTTATCACGGGCATTCTGATTCACTGCTGGTAAAAGCGGGATCCGGCTTAGTTACTTTCGGAGAGTCTTCCAGTGCTGGAGTTCCTGAATCTTTTGCACAACAAACGCTTGTTTTACCACTAAACGATCTTGACGCCTTAAAACGTTGTTTCGAAGAAAATGGGAATGAAATAGCTTGTGCTATTATTGAACCAATTCCTGCTAATAACGGTTTGTTGCTGCAAGAAAAAACCTTTTTACATGCGCTACGTGAAATTTGCTCAGAGTATGGAACTCTTTTGTTCTTCGACGAAGTAATCTCTGGATTCCGTGTGGCTTTTTCCGGGGCTGCAGAATATTATGGTATTGCCCCTGATATTGTAACCTACGGAAAGATCATCGGTGGTGGCTTACCTGTTGGTGCTTATGGTGCGAGCAAAGAAATCATGTCGTGTATTTCACCGGACGGACCTGTTTACCAAGCTGGAACCTTGAGTGGAAATCCGGTAGCTATGGCGGCCGGTATTGCCCAATTGAGTGAGTGCGCAAAACCTGGATTTTACGAGAACTTAGAAGCTAAAACGAAGGTTTTCGTAGAGCACATTAACGAACATGCTACAACCAATGGTTACAATTTCGAATTGGTTACTATCGGTTCTATTTTCTGGATATCCTTTGATGGTAAAAAGCAAATACACAAAGCCGACGAGATCAATCCGGATATGTCAGGGTTTAAGAAACTGCACGCCGAACTATTAGACAGAGGTGTTTATTTGGGTCCGAGTGGTTACGAAGTTGGATTTATTTCATCAGCACATAGCGAAGAGGTGCTTCAAGAAGTTGCTGATAAATTCTGCGCTGCGCTGGATGCTATTTTCTAGTACAATTCTTCTGTAATTCCAACATTTCATCACCCTTCATTTGCTTGAAGTCGGCGCAGGCTTTGTCTTTTTCGGCCTTGAGTGCTTTTAGCTCATTGGCCTGTTTTTCTGTGATGTTTTTATCGAAGAGCGTTACTGAGAAATTATTGAGTTTTTCACCTGCATCCATGCATTCACAAAACTGTTCGTTCTGATCGCTGCATGAAACGAAAAGAAGTGTTGCAGCTAAAAAAGTTAATTTTTTCATGTACCAAAAGTAAAAATTTTAACCTACTTAGTCTATTCTTCCTCTTTTTCCCTTTTGTGCTTTTCCTTTTTTAGTTTCTTGATCAATGCATCAATAGACATGTTATAACTCGTGGTTAACACATACCTGTCATCGGAGCTTGGTTTTGTGCGATCCTCAAAAAAGACAGAACAAGACAAGGTGTTCCCGTACTTCATTTTATAGGTAGTGCCGATATTGTATCTGATCCGATTCAAAGAGAGTGTATTATCTGCTTTAAAGAAAAACTCAGGACTTATAAAAAGATCAAATTTAGATTTGGGAATGTTGTATTTCAGCTGAACTTCCTGGCGAATGAAATGCGTTGGAGTTCTATAGTTCTTCATAAAATCGCTGTCGAAATTTGCTGTTCCGTATTGATATCTTGTGGAAGCATTCAATTCAAATTTATTATTGATTTCCCAAGTGTAAGTTCCAATGCCGTAAAAAAAATAAGTGTCTTTGCTATAGGACGTTCTGTATCGAAATCCAGCCTCCATTTTAAATGCCTTATTGAGTTTATATCTCGTTTGTAATTGAAATAAGCTAGACTTAAATGTTGATGCATTGTGATCAAAAGAACTACGGTAGTCTAATCCAATTTTCCAATGCTTGTTCAACTTATAATCAACCGATGGTGAAAAACGGTACTGGAAGTCGGTGTATTGTGCGAACCCGAAGTACGAATAAAAGAAAAATATTAAAATAAAGAATCGCATATTAATCGTAATCCACTGTTGTTGGTAGGGTGTTCTCACTGACGTTAGAATAATAATACGCTTTGAGAATAGCAATATCTTTTAAGTAATTGATCGAAACGATCTCAACGCGATGTATTTCCAAACCTGTTCGTTCATTCAGGTCCTTTAACAACGTAACTTGTTTATCCGGTTTGATGAGTTCTACACGATCATAAACAATTTCTTTAGAATTTTCATTTTTAATGAAGTCCAATCGCTCCATAAAAAATGTCAAGGCAAGAATTACCAGGTTACAAGAGATCAGCAAGATAAAATTGTCTTCGATCGGGGCCAAGGAATTTAACATTCCCAGTGCCACACAAACGAAAAAATATCCCATGTCCTTTATCGAAACTACGATCGTGCGATAGCGAATTATTGAGAAAATGGCAAAAAGACCGAAGGCAAAACCAATTTTGATCTGTGCCGAACCCAGCAAGAAACATATCATGAAATTGATAATGTTGAATACCACAAATGTGAAGATGAAATCTTTATTCCTGTGCTTGGGATAATAAATGAAGGCCACTAAAATTAGTATGGCAACAATATCTATTGCCGATCGGATTCCGAATTCCATGACGTTGATGGCACTAGTGACTGAAGTTGGTTCGTCCATTGCGATGAATTTTTTGAATTGATTTGAGGATGGGTAAAAAATTGTTTTTTTTGATTTCAGGGAATAACGATATCACGCCCACCACATATTTACTGAAATTTTGTTCACGGATATTCTTCTTCCTGAAGTAATTTACCAAGGGTGAAGTTCCGGTAGATTTTGCATGTTTTATTTCAATTACAGCAAAATCGTCCATTTCACGAGTTGTATTGTCGTTTGAAAAGCAAAGATTAAAATCGATAGTTACGCGTTCAGTTTTTAACTTGTTGACCAAAGTGATTCGCTGAAAATTATTTTGTAATATGTTTATCAGATTACCCGGATCCTTTCTTGCAAAGAATCGAATTTGGTTTCTTCCTTCTTCAGCATAAATCAGGTCATCCTTTTCTATTTCCTTCCTGTATTTCACAGTTCTATTGATCTTTTCTTTCTTCTTGATCTCAAAAAAGAACAAGTTTGATTCCACATATCGGCGTGTTCTTACCTTGATGCGATGGATGTAGCCGTTATGGTGATCACTATAAAATTGAAAATCTGGCGTATCGAAATATTGGTTTTCGTAAGTAAAGATATTTTCGCCCTCAATGGTCAAGATCCGGTAGTTTTCGATCAAACAAGGTAAAAGCCCAGATAAATCACTCATACTGAGCAGATACTTTTTATCTAACCTGTTTTGCAGCGCAACGCTATCCATTTCAAATAATGAAATGGCTTGAATAGTATCAATATGTTCAAAAAAGCGATTCACTTATCTTTTAGAAAGTAATGACAAAATCTTCCAGTTCCACTACTTGCTTTTTGGAGGTAATTTCAACGGTTTTCAACACATAGGTTTGATCCCAAGAACAGTAATCACAATCACCGAAAACCCAAATGTCGTAAGTTCCTTTCTGCAAATATTGGAATTTGTACGAGCCATCATAAGAAGTGTAAAGTCGCTCAAGGTAAGCCGGATTATCGTGTTGACTGATATATACTTTTACCTCACCAAGGTAATTTTGACTTACCAGGTTTCCGTTTGAATTGTAGTTTTTACCAAAAACCTTTCCCTGGATAGTTGCTAATCCACCAAACCCTTCTTCTTTTTTACACGAAAATAGAAACATCAATAAAAACAGCCAAATACTTATACGATTCATAATATAAATGCATTTTCAAACATTAAAAAACTCTCGATCCAATTACTTTCTTCAGTTAAGAAAGACAAGAGTTGAGCTAAACAAAATAAATCCAATTTATCTTTTAATTATTTATTTTTTATTTAACATCTACTACACTAGATGCTGTAACTAGTGCATGGTTGGAAATTTAAAAATAAATTTTCCAAAAATTTCGAATCAGCATCGATATAATTATTAATGTGTGACGTTTTTCTCCAAAAAAATTGCGAACAAAAAAAGAGCCACCTAAAAAGGTGACTCTTTCGTAATTATTCAGTTCACTAATTGGATCTCTTGTGCTCTTTATTTTCTTGCTTTTCAACTTTTTTCATTTTGATTTGCTGACCTTCAGCCGGTGCAACTTCCATCGCTTTCATTCTTTGATCCACCTCATCACCCTTTATTACCTCAATGGTCTCGTTTCCATTTTCTATTCTCCTTATCGTCATCACTTTTTCACCATTCACCATTTCAACTTTCACCTCCTCACGCACTTCTTTTTTCATGGATTCTGCTTGATTCATTTCAGCAAGTTTTTTATCAGCAGCCTCCCCTTTATAGATCTCTTCAGTAACTTTTCCATTCTCGTTGGTAACGATGGTTAGTTGCTTTTCTCCATTGTGTTCCTCCATTTTAACTTCCTTCCTAATTTCCTTCTTTGCTTGTGCAAACACAGAAGAGGATACAAGCAGTATACTAAGAATACTAAAAAATTGAATAAGTGATTTCATACCTTTATTTTTATAGTTGAACAGCAAGTTTACTGATTTTGAGTTAAGCGTGAAATTAAGTTCTGTTAAATCGTGTTAAGTAAAACAGAGCGTTTATTTTTACATCTCAAAGCATAAAAAAGATAATATGTCGAAGTTACCTCGTGTTGGCACAACCATATTTACAGTCATGTCTCAGATGGCCAATCAATACAATGCCATAAATCTATCGCAAGGATTTCCAAATTTTCCGGTAGATGAAAAATTGGTTGATCTATTAAGAGAAGTTACTCTGGAAAATGTACACCAGTACGCTCCGATGAGCGGTTCACCTGCTCTGCTTGGACAAGTGGGCCAACTCATTGAAAAAGCCTATGGGCGCGTAAATGATCCCGGAACGGAACTGTTGATCACCGCAGGTGCAACTCAGGCAATTTTCGCAACCATACAGGCTTTAGTTGCTCCGGGAGAAGAAGTCATCATTTTGGATCCATCTTACGACTGCTATGAACCACCCGTTGTGTTGACAGGGGCAATTCCCGTTCATATTTCCTTAAAAGATGATTTTAGTCCCGATTGGGAAAAGATCGAAAAGTCGATTAATGCTAAAACAAGGCTCCTGATCATAAACAATCCGCATAATCCCTCCGGAAAGATATTTTCTACTCAGGACATCGAACACTTAGAAAGGCTCATGTTACTTTATCCTAAACTGATTTTACTTTCAGATGAGGTATATGAGTTCATTACCTTTGAGGAAAAGCACATTTCAGTGAATACTTTGCCCACAATAAGAGAAAGAAGTGTCATTGTCTCTTCTTTCGGGAAAACGTTTCATATTACGGGTTGGAAAATTGGCTATTTGATAGCCCCTGAAGATCTCATGAAAGAGATCAAAAAAGTTCACCAATTTCTAGTCTTTTGTGTGAACAGCGTGGCTCAAGCTGCTCTTAGCAAATACCTTGATCATGTAGATGTGATGGATCTTGGTAAATTCTATCAGGAAAAAAGAGATTTTTTCAAAGCACTTATGCAAAAA
>JBFHIN010000118.1:0-6357 GCA_041596415.1 Crocinitomicaceae bacterium
GATCTGTGCTCGGTGGTACACCTGATGCGTCAATAAATGATACATGATATCAGCTAAAGTCATTTCAGATTTAACACCTTCAGAAGTAGTATAATGTATTACTTCCTCGCCCAATAAAAAATCAGCTAAATCCTTTGTTTCGTTATAATTCTGCTGATTAAATTTAGTCCAGTAATCAACAGGAAGCAGGTCCCAATCATTGGACTCTGCTACTTTCCCCTTTAATCTGGCATTCCAAATATGATGAACATTTAGAATGTGTGACATCGACTTTTTAGAAAAATCTGATAATTGCTCTTCCTGTTCTTCCATGACCAGAATAAGCGCTCTTGTTGCATGATATTCAAAAACTATTTTATCCTGAAAAAAGATTCTCATCTCTTAATATTTTTCAAATCGGTAATGGTCGCCGTAGGATCGTTTGAATTGAATACAAAACTTCCGGCAACAAGCACATCAGCCCCTGCACGAACGAGTTCCTTCCCAATTTCCAAATTCACTCCTCCATCAACCTCTACAAGTGCAGATGATCCTTTTTTATGAATTAGGTTCTTAGTATCTTCTACCTTTAACAAGGCGTTTTTTATGAATTTCTGTCCGCCAAAACCCGGATTTACCGACATGATCAGAACCAAATCAAGATCTTCGATCACTTCTTGAAGAAAGTCAACTGGTGTATGCGGATTAAGCGCCACTCCGGCTTTAATCCCTAAGCTTTTTATGTGTTGAATGGTTCTATGCAAGTGTGAACATGCTTCGTAATGAACGGTGATCCAATCAGCACCAGCATCTCTGAACTGCGTGAGGTATTTATCCGGATCCTGGATCATTAAGTGAACATCCAAGGGTTTCGATGCGTGTTTTTTGATGGCCTCCAAAACAGGAAATCCAAAAGAAATGTTCGGAACGAAATTTCCATCCATGACGTCAATATGCAACCAATCCGCTTCAGAAGCATTAAGCATTTCAACATCGCGTTGAATGTTGGCGAAATCGCACGAAAGAACAGAGGGAGAAATAAGTACCGACATAGTTAAATTTTAGGCAAAGTTACAACATTCGATAATTATTTCATTAAGCCGATCAATTCTTCTTCCTTACGATAAATATCTAGGTAAAAAGTGATAGAAGTGCGGTCAGCCGAAACAGTCCTATATTCAACATAAATAGGAACCGGATCTTTTAATCGAATTGAATAATGTTTTTTCAACATGAGCAAACTATCCAGAGAATCCGCTGTAAGATCATTTCTTTTTCTTCCCACGGAGTCATAATCTAAAATAGTCTTCCCAAGTCCCACAGGATCCTGACTACGCATACATCCGTGCGAATAGGACCTCACGGATGTAGAAAACAACGATTTTGCTGGTGTGTCGTGAACGTAAACACTGTAACTATTATAAAATTCAAATTTCAAAATACCGAGACTGTTTTTTGGACCTGGACTTTGCACTACACGATACGGAAAGGAGTTTTCACGAATACGACTCCAATTCACCGAGTAGGGATTTATTTCAGTATCTCCACGATAGATCTTGTAATTATTGCTAGATGCATATCCCGCATTTCTCTTTAAAGCCGGGAGGATTTCTTTGCTTGCTATGGAATAGGGGACATTCCAATAGGGATAGACAACAATATTTCTGATCTTAGAGGTCAATACCGGCGTTTTGTTCTCCGGTGTACCAACAACAATTCTATGAGTTCTTTTCAAACTATCATTGACAAAAAACCTAAGCAGGTATTCCGGAATATTGATCATGATGTACTTATCTGGTAGAGCTTTGGGAGTTTTCATGGCATCCAACGCCAGAATCGCACGAAGCACTTTGTCATAATTGGATTCATTAAGCGCTTTAGAAGTATTCCCACCAATCACGCCATCAACAGCAAGTCCGTTGTGTCGCTGAAATACTTTTAAAGCAGAAACTATTTCTAAACTGTCATCTGTGTTTTTTAATAAATAGCCTTTTGACATTAATGCGGCTTTCGTTTTTGGAAAAGTGTTCAAAGAATCTTTTTTAATAGACGTAATATCGTAATGCGTTGTATCTAAATTATAACTTGAACAGAAGTTATGTATGTTATTGATAATAAATCTATAATTGGAATCAGCAGGGCCCTGAGACAAGAGTACCGAGTCAGCATTTTCTTTACCAATACGATCCAGAAAACCAATATACTTTTTAAGCCCGGTCATTTTCTTGGGCTTTAGTTTTTTCGTTTCACGATCAATAAAACTATGATTCATATCATAAAGCATGTATGCCAACTTAGTTGTTATCACTAATTCTCGATCGATCCATAAACTACTGGTATCCATGGGGAGCTCAACTCGTTTAAAAGGTACGCCATATGCAGGGGAGCGCTTTAAAACATCAAGAGCCATTATTCCATGCGAATTTATTACTGAATCATTTATCCAACTGGTTTTATAATCTCTTGAACGATAAAAATATTTAATCCAAGTTTTTTGTTCCTCTGTAAAACCGAGTTTATTTAAATGTTCTTCACCTAATGCCTTATGCATTTTCAAGCGCAACGGTATAGTGTCATTGGCAAAGAAATCAATTTCAATTCGTTCATTATCAGACGAACAACTTATAAAGAATAAGGGTAGTAGAAATAATATCCATGTATACCGCATGAAACTGAGTTGATTTAAGTATTTTCGTGTAATTCTCCCGAAAGATAAACTATATTTTTTTAGAAATGTCCCTTTCACTTTTAATAATATTGATCGTTGTTACTGCTATACTTTCGTTTAGCGCATTCAACAACGCTTCACTTTTTGACAAATGGATCTATTCGCCGTATAAAACGAAACACTACGGTGAATATTACAGAATCATTAGTCATATGTTTATTCATGCAGATGTTACACATCTCGTTTTCAACTTGTTTTCTCTTTATTTCCTAGGAAGTTTCTTGGAGTACCAGTGGATCGGAGAATTTGGAACGATGAAAGGGGAATTACATTTTTTAGCAGTGTATTTTCTTGGAGGATTCTTCGCTACATTGATTCCTTACATAAGGCATCAGGAAAACCCTTCTTATCAGTCATTAGGGGCTTCTGGGGCAGTTTCAGCAGTAATTTTTGCCGCAATTTTATGGAATCCTAATATGGAATTGGGCTTATTATTTATTCCCATTCCAATACCTGCTTACGTTTTCGGACCTTTATATTTGGCTTTCGAATTTTTCGCCGATAAACGCGGAAAGGGAAATATTGCCCATGATGCGCATATTGGTGGTGCATTATTTGGTATTATTTACGTTTTAATTATTAATATTGATAAAGGAAAAGAGTTTTTCAGTATAATTCTGGGAGGTTAGATATGCTATACATTAACAACAACGGTACTATATTATCCAGCGAGGCCCCTACTATTCACGCTGGGAACAGAGGCCATCTTTATGGTGATGGGGTTTTCGAAAGCATTCGAATCATGAATGGTGTGCCTTTGAATATGGAAAATCACATTCAACGACTTTTAGCAGGAGCCAGGGCCATTAAAATTAGACCTGCCACATATTTCACAGCAAACTTCTTCAAAGAGAAGATCATTGAATTATGTGAGAAGTCGGAAATCAAAGAAGGGGGGAGGTGTCGCATTTCATTGGATCGCGTAACAGGCGGTGCATATAAGCCTGAATCAAACGAAGCTTCATTCTTTATTGAAGTGTATCCATATGAAACCAATAATTTCGAACTCAATTCCAAAGGACTGGAAATAGATCAATATTCAGATATAAAAAAACCGAGAAACTTTTTATCTAATTACAAAACGAAGAGCGGATTAATCTACGTTATGGCTGGCATCAATGCACAGGAAAGAAAATTAGATGACGTATTGATCACTAATGATAACGGTGGAATCTTAGAAAGTTCTAGTTGCAATATTTTTGTGGTTAGTAACAGTGTTTTGTATACGCCCGGACTTGATGAAGGTTGTCTTGCTGGTACGATGCGTATGCAAATCATCAATTTAGCACTGGCAAATGGCATAAAAGTATACGAATGTAATATTTTGCCTCAGAACCTACTTTCGGCAGATGAAGTCTTCTTTACTAACGCTATTCGCGGTGTAAACTGGGTAGGGGGCTACCGAACAAAACGTTATTTTAACAATATGGCTCGTAAATTCGTTGCCCTATTGAATGATCACTGGGAAAATCAATTCAATGAAAATCCTACACTTTAAGTTAATTCTGATCGTCTTTCTCATTTTTCAAAGTTGTGGTATGCACAACTCAAAGAAAGAACAGATCAATAAGGAAGAACAGCTCGATGAAACCCTTATTCAGGAGTATGGTGCTGATGAATATGGAATGAAACAATACGTAATGGCCTTGTTGAAAAGTGGACCAAATCGATCAAATGACCCTCAAGTTCGTGACAGTCTACAACGTGCACATATGGACAACATTGGTAGATTAGCTAACGAAGGAAAATTAATAGTAGCAGGTCCCTTTTTGGATAACACCCCTTTAAGAGGTATTTACATTTTTGACGTTAAAACTATTGAAGAGGCCGAAGCTCTGACAAAAACTGATCCCGCAATTCAATACGGAAGTTTGGTCATGGAACTACACCCTTGGTATGGTCCGGCCGGCTTTATGGGGCTAGGGAAAATTCAAAAGAAAATTACGCGTAAAGAGATCTGATTTTTGATATTTTGAAAAGAATTTAGTATTTCCCCTTTATTTGACGTAACTTTGTGACAGTTCGAATGTCCATAAGGAACATCTTTTTCTGAAGTAATAAAACCAAGGTTATCTTAAAAAACATTATCTCTTTGAATTTTGACTTAGTACATGCGACAAACAAGTATGTATTTTAATTCAAAAAAATGGGAAGATCACAAGAAACATTTAGTAAAAAAGAAAGAGAGAAGAAGCGTTTGAAAAAACGTGAGGAAAAGTCAATCAAAAAATCAGAGCGTAAGGAAAATCAGACTGGAGGTGATCTAGACAATATGATGGCTTACGTAGATGAAATGGGAAATATCACAGATACGCCACCTGATACAACAAAACGTAAAAAAGTGTCATTGAGCTCAATTGAAATTTCTATTCCTAAGAGAACAGATGAAGAACAAGAAACTGAGTTTGTAGGAATCGTTATTTATTTCAATGAGGAAAAAGGATTCGGATTCATCAAAAGCGATCGATCAGTAGAAAACATTTTCTTTCACCACAAGAACGTACAATCAGAGGTTAAAAAAGACAACAAGGTGAGCTTCGAGTTAGAGCAAACACCAAAAGGTCTTGCGGCAATTAATGTCAAACTCCATAAAGATTAATCTTTCACTTTTCGTTGATTGTCCAGAAGTACATTCAGTTTGATATATAACACTAAGAGATAAATGCCCTGATACAGGGCTTTTTTTTTTGAATCATAAAATGATTACTTAAGAAATACTTAAAATGAATGATTCTTAATAATTGTCCTATAATTAATATTATGTTAAATAGGAGTATTAGGATACAATCCATTACTAACTACTATGTTCATATATTGAAAAACATTACTCCCTACTTTGCAGTCATTTTATAGGTTAAATACTAACACTATGCTTTATACCAAAACAAATCTTTATCAACTTGTTTTATGAACAAAGTTAAACCATGCACAATTCAAAGTATAATTACCATGGCAACATAACTTATATAAAGACTTCTTGTTCTTGTTCAAAATTCATTTCCCAGAGTAACAATTCAACCGGTTAAAGTCCTATGATCTTTCTTGAACCTCCACTTAAACATACCTGAAGTAAAAAGCGGATCAAGTAAGATCTTAATCCGCTTTTATTCATTTTATAAAATTCTGTCAAATACTCACAACATATCAGTAAAATTTTCTGAGTGAGAAATACTGCGCTATCTTATGTTAAATAGAAAGCCTACCAATTTGAGTAACCTCCCTTTAAATCATATATTTTTTTGAAACCCATTTCCTTTAATAACTGTGCTGCCTTTGCGCTTCTTCCTCCAGCATGACAGTACACCAACACAGGTTCATTCTTGTTTAGCTTTTCCATCTTTTTTCTGAAATCAGATGAATTATAATCGCAATTGGTGGCATTCTCCATATGTCCACTAGAATATTCTTCTTTTGTGCGAACATCAACCAATTGAGCTCCTTTAACTTTCAACATTTTTTGAAACTCAGATTTGCTGACTAATTGTACAGTGCCTGACTGTTGCACGGTAGATTTTTGTTTCTCTCCTTTTACTGTAGATTGAGCTTCTGAGCAGCCCAATATTCCAATGGTGAAAACAGCTAAATAGACGTACTTTTTCATGTTTATTTTTTTCAAAGGTAATTTATTTTCTATCCGATAAAGTAACGTA
>JBFHIN010000119.1:0-6350 GCA_041596415.1 Crocinitomicaceae bacterium
CACGATTCGTTGATTATAGCTCCTCTACCGATCTTGCATCTGTTGAGAATTCCTTATTAGATGAGATAACAACTCAAATCGTACAGGACGTCATCAACAAATTATTATCGAATTGGTAATGTTGAATTTAAAGGAAATAGCACAACGCATCGACAATCCGTCATTAAGCACTTCAGCCGACATTCCTGACTTGAAGGAATTTGCAGATCGCTATCCATATTCTTCCATTTTCGCCGTACTTTATTTAAAAGCTCTCGCCAATCATAAAGACATTCGTTTCGAGGATGAGTTGATCCATTATGCTTACCGAATTTCAGACAGAGCGCAACTATACGCTTTGATAAACGAGAGAACTGAAGATTTAGCTCTAAATGAAATTGATCAGAAGGAGTTAATTCCAGAACCAACGACGCCTGTTGAAGTTATAAAAGCTGAAGTTGAAGAGAAAATTGAAAACGCCTCAGATGTACTAACAGAAACCACGCTTCAGGAAGAAGTTCAATTAGACCAAGCTTCACAAATTCAAGAAGAAAAAGAAGAGAAGCCATTTCTGGTTGAAGAAGAGCACGTCGTTCCGCTTCAATTTGATATTGAACTCGATGAGGAAGAAGACGATGATGAATTCATTCCATTAAAATTGGCTGGAAGTACGGAGGAACTTGATGAATCACAAATCAGATCTTCCCATGAACCATCTGAACAGTTAGATAATACAGATGTTGATGAGTCTCAAACGATCAAATCCCTGGATCCTTTTGAAAAGGAGGTGATCGCCGAAACACTGGCATCCAGCTATCTTCTGGAAGATTTAGTTTTGGAAAATGGAGGAGCAGAGGAAAAAAATTCTGATCAGAATATCGAACATTCAGAAGATGAAATCGACTTGGAACTTGAAATTTCGACTGAAGAAGAGACTGACATTAAACAAGTTTCGACAGATGAGGAACAATCAGAAAAAAGATCATTTACATCCTGGTTGAAATCGAACGATCATCAGTCAGAAGACAAGTCATTCAATGAAAAAGCGCGAATTGACGCAATTTTAGACCAGTTCATAGAAAAAGAACCTTCGATAACCAGGCCAACAAAAACAACCGAAACAACGGAAATTAAAGAAAAACAGAAAACTGAATTTTTCTCGCCGACAAAAAAAGCAAAGGAAAGTATTAATCAGGAACGCATGCCTGTGAGTGAAACTTTGGCCAAAATATTTGTACTTCAAGGTAATTATCCGAAAGCAATTTTCGCATATGAACAATTAATGTTGGCAAATCCAGAAAAAAAGGTTTTCTTTGCATCCCAAATTGAAGAATTAAAGAAAAAATTAAATACGTAGACAATGGATATCTTATTCTCAACAATTATCATTTTAGCAAGTATTTTATTGATATTGGTAGTGTATATTCAAAATCCAAAAGGTGGAGGTTTGAGCTCTGATTTTGGTGCAGCACAACAAATTGGTGGTGTACAAAAGACCAACGATTTTATTGACAAAGCAACCTGGTCATTAGCCGGTGTGATCATGGTATTAAGTGTTGTACTTACCATCCGTTCTAAGTCTCCTGAAGTGATTCAACCAGATGAGATGCAACCTACTGAGCAAGGGCAAACTCAAAACGGTCAGCCAGCTCAAGATCAACAGAGATAATTAGGCTTAGCAATCGAAGATATTAGTGTCAGTATGTCATGCATACTGACATTTTTTTTGACTAAAAATGAAAATTTGTCCCTTTCATTTGGATGGCATGAATTTAGGGAATTGGGACAACGAAATAATTAAAAAAATAAAAATAGATATGGCAATTAAATTTAAACCTTTGGCAGACCGAGTTCTTGTTGAACCAGCTGCGGCAGAAGAAAAGACAGCCAGTGGAATCATCATTCCTGACACTGCAAAAGAAAAACCCTTGAAAGGAACAATTGTAGCAGCAGGTAATGGAAAAAAGGATGAGCCAATGACTGTTAAAGTAGGTGACACTGTTCTATTTGGTCAGTACTCAGGAACAGAAATTAAATTGGATGGCAAAACGTATCTAATCATGCGTGAGGCTGATGTTTATGGAATTTTTTAATTAAATCTTTTTAGAAAAAATGGCAAAAGAAATTTTATTTGACGTAGAAGCGCGTGACAAATTGAAGCGTGGTGTTGATGCTTTAGCAAACGCGGTTAAAGTAACTTTAGGTCCCAAAGGACGCAATGTAGTTATTGGGAAGAAATTCGGTGCTCCACATATCACCAAAGATGGTGTCTCCGTGGCTAAAGAGATCGAATTGAAGGACCCTATCGAAAACATGGGTGCACAAATGGTGAAGGAAGTTGCTTCAAAAACTGCCGATATAGCAGGAGATGGTACAACGACTGCAACTGTTCTTGCTCAAGCGATCATTAGCGCAGGACTTAAGAATGTTGCGGCTGGAGCAAATCCTATGGACTTGAAGAGAGGGATCGATAAAGCCGTTGAGGAATTAGTGGCTAACTTAAGAAAGTTATCGAAAGAAGTAGGTTCCGACAACAACAAGATCAAACAAATTGCAACAATTTCTGCAAACAATGACGAAACGATCGGTTCTTTGATCGCTGAAGCAATGAAAGTAGTAGGAAACGACGGAGTTATTACGGTTGAAGAAGCAAAAGGGACCGAAACTGAGGTTAAAACAGTGGAAGGAATGCAATTTGACAGAGGGTACCTTTCTCCATATTTCGTAACCAATACTGAGAAAATGATCGCTGAAATGGAAAAACCATTGATCCTGATCTGCGACAAAAAGATCTCAAACATGAAGGAATTACTTCCTATCCTTGAGCCAGTTGTACAAAGCGGAAAAGGTTTGTTGATCATTGCTGAAGATGTAGATGGCGAAGCATTGGCTACCTTGGTGGTTAACAGACTTCGTGGATCATTAAAGATCGCTGCAGTTAAAGCACCAGGATTTGGTGACCGTAGAAAAGCAATGTTGGAAGATATTGCCATCCTAACTGGTGGACAGGTGATCTCAGAAGAAAGAGGATTTACACTAGAAAATGCAACGGTTGATATGCTCGGATCTGCAGATAAAATTGAGATCGACAAAGACAATACTACGATCATAAACGGAGCAGGTAAAAAAGCAGATATTAAAGCACGAGTAGCTCAGATCAGAGCACAAATAGAATCAACAACTTCTGATTACGACCGTGAAAAACTCCAGGAGCGTTTGGCTAAATTAGCAGGTGGTGTTGCCGTGCTATACGTAGGTGCGCCGACTGAAGTTGAGATGAAAGAGAAGAAAGACAGAGTTGATGATGCACTTGCTGCAACACGTGCTGCTGTTGAAGAAGGAATTGTACCTGGAGGAGGTGTTGCATTGATACGTTCAATTGCAACATTAGATAAATTAAAAGGAGCAAATGACGATGAAATGACAGGTATTCAGATTGTGAAAAGAGCAGCTGAAGAACCTTTGCGTCAGATAGTTGCCAACTCAGGAGGAGAAGGAGCTGTTATTGTTCAGAATGTTCGTGACGGAAAAGACGATTACGGATATAATGCACGTACTGAGAAATATGAAAACTTGTACAAAGCAGGCGTTATCGATCCTACTAAAGTAGCACGTATCGCTGTAGAAAATGCAGCTTCCATTGCGTCTATGTTGTTGACTACAGAATGTGTCATTGTGGATGAGCCGGAAGAAAATGCCCCTGCAATGGGCGGTATGCCAGGTGGAATGCCAGGAATGATGTAAATTTAGCCGTATTAAATTCCCGACCACGTCGGGACCCTCGGTCCACCTTCCCGATTTGATTCGGATAGACTGGAACGGCTATATATAAAACACCTCTCTTAATTAAGAGAGGTGTTTCTTTTTTAGCATAATTAGTTGTAATTTGATCCGTATAACCTACTGATTTACATATGATAAAAGGGTATGCAGATGAATACGATAAGTTCTACGAATCCAATCGTTACCAATTGGTGTGGAATTTATGTATGGCCTTTAGTATTTTATTGGCCATCGTTTCTGCAGTAAACTATTCCAACCCCAACTATTCTGCTACACCAAATCTCATTGGTATAGCATACGGAGTAACTTCACTTGGAATTTTGAAATACAAAGGTGATTTTGTTTTGGTGAGTAAAATCATTAGCATTTCGTCATTTATTGTAATTTCTTCAACCTTTTTTCTACTGAAAAACGCTATACATTATACAACACCCATGTGGATGTTGCTCAACGTGCTCTTTACCTTTTTTACCTTGCGGATTTATTGGGGATTGACTATGATCATCTTGCATTTTCTTGTTCTGACCATTTACATTTTCACCCTACATGATTACAATATACATCACATTCACGCATTTGGATGGAAGGACCTCACAAACTACGCCATTGAATTTCTGATCATTGGTTTCGGCATTGGTTACATATTAATTCAGTACGTAAAAACTCATCTTTATGCCGAAAAGCAATTGCGACTCGTGAACAAAAATTTATTGACCCAAAATAAGATCATAGGACAACAAAATAAAGAAATGGAGGTCATGCTTAAGGAGATACATCATCGGGTAAAAAACAATTTACAAGTAATTATAAGTTTGTTGCGCTTACAATCCTACAAACAGCAAGATGATCCACACAAAGGTTTTGAAGAATCAATAAATCGCGTTAAATCAATGGCTTTGATCCATGAACAAATGTATCAGAGTGCTTTTTTATCCGACTTCGATCTAAAAGAATATTTAGAAACTTTTTTACTTAACCTCATAGACTCCTACGCTATCCAAAAGAAAATTAAATATGACATAAATGTAAATTTCATAGGTCTAAAACATAAGAACATTGTCCCTCTTGCACTTCTATTCAATGAATTGGTTTCAAACACCTTAAAACATGCATTTGATGATCAAAAGGAACCGGAAATAACCATAAATATTGTCAAAGTAACAGACGTCGAATTTATACTTAACTATTATGATAATGGCAAATGGAAAGAAGTAACTTCCACTTCGTTTGGTATGGAGTTAATTGATGCCATGACCGACCAGCTCGGGGGGACATTGGAAATAATAAAAAATGAACAAGGAACAGAATTCCATTTTCGTTTGCTCAACGAATAATCAAGACTTAAGTTCTTTACCACAATGATTGCAGAACACTGAACCGGAAGGATTAATATGTTCACAATTGGTACATTTCATGTCACTTTTTAAATCTCTATTATAATTTGCCATTTCCACTGATATTAACCCTGTAGGAACCGCAATAATCGCGTAACCGATAATCATCATAAGCGATGCTAAGATTTTACCTATTGCAGTTACCGGGGCAATGTCACCATAGCCAACAGTAGTTACTGTTACAATAGCCCAGTAAATACTTTCTGGTATACTGTCAAAACCATTACGTCCACCCTCAATTATATACATAACAGTTCCGGCCATTATCATCATCATTACTACGAAAAATAGAAATACCATTATTTTGTAATAACTAGCCTTCAAACTATACGCTAACGCCTGTGATTCTGAAGTAAAACGACTCAATTTTAAAATTCGAAAAACACGTAACAAACGTAGTGCTCGAACTACACGAAATGATGTATAGCCTGATATGAAAGGACTGATAAAAGTGGGTAAAATGGAAACTAAATCAATAATACCCCAACTACTTAAAATATATTTTAACGGCTTGGGGGAAACGAAAATTCTGATTATATATTCCAATGTAAATAATATAGTAAAACCCCATTCTACGTAATATAAACCAACAAAATGTTCATTTCTCCATTCTGGAACACTTTCCATTAATACGACAAAAACTGACAGAAGAATAAATACCAAGAGAATTAAATCAAAATTGCGCCCAGCTTTGGTACTTGTACCGAAAATAATTTCATGTAGTTTTTCTCTCATCAGTTAAGTCATTTAATTACTTACTTTTTACTAAATCAAATTCAAATTCATACTGATTACCACTTCTTTTGAATTCACCTTTCAACTGCTTAACCATACTTTTTATAATAAACATGCCCAAACTAGGGTTAAAATCACTCTTATTCTCCAGCACTCCATTATCTTTGTAATACAAATAGAATCTATTTCCAACAATATCATTTCTTACTGATAATTCTAAGGCAGAATCACCTTCTAATTTAGCATGTTTCAATGAATTTGTACACAATTCATTCATGAGAAGACCAATTGGAATACAAATATCAGCTGGTAACAATATATCCGAAAGGTCTAAATTCAATTCTGTTTTCAATGTAGATAATTGACGCATGTTATCAAATAAACGTTGTAAAAAAGGTTTTAAATAAATTGAATCAGATTTAAGACTTGGATCTAAAACACCTATTAGTAAATCATGAG
>JBFHIN010000120.1:0-6345 GCA_041596415.1 Crocinitomicaceae bacterium
ATGCTTGAAAAAAGATCTAGTTAACACCTAAAAATAGGAAATATATCCAAAGTGGATCTTTCCGTTTTTTAACAAGATCGGATTGTCAAATTGTTTTCCTAGAGCATAGGAAATAGAAAACAAGCCAAGGTTGGTTCCGAAAGATAATCCAGCGCCAAATCCAAACGGCTGATCCCGGTAATATTTGGAGGATCTATTCTCGTAAAACGCCTGATCATAGAACATAAAAACATGAGAGTTTTTATCCAATAAAAAGCGATACTCAACGGACATGACTGTTCTTGAAGTAGCATAGAGTTCCTCTTCGTTAAAACCTCTAAACGAGTTTAGCCCGCCGAATCGAAAGACTTCATTTTGAAAAATTTCAGGTGACTGAAAGAATTCACCGCTTACAGTAAAGTGAATGACATTTCTCTTTTTAAAGGGGATGAAATATTCTCCATGTAAACTTAATCTGTAAGTTGTGCTGTTGGTGGTTTGTAAAGAGTCTTTAAGTTTTGAAGATCGACTGGCGATAGCTGTTTCAATATTGAACTGAAAACCTCGTGTTGGATTAGGAATGTAATCGAGTTGTCTTTTATAAAGTGCTATTCCGTATGCATTGGACTTGATCTGTGAAAGATTCTGGAAGTTTGGATTCAAGCCTGCTCCATAAAGGATATTTGAACTGTACAATTGATAAAATGCGCGAAAATAATTTCCGCCTTTCAAAAAATACTGTACACCAAAAGTGGGCTTCAATTCTAAAAATGTGCTATCCCGTTTATACAATTGAAATTGTGCATCAATACCAAATTTAGTTTTGAAAAGAAATGGGTAATTCAATTTCATTTGTAAGGCCTGGGTTTGAACTTGAATATTTCTCCAATTAAAACCAAATGATTCTCCTCTATGTAGCACATTTGTCAACTTCAGGTCTATATTTCCGGTAAGGTTAACGCGCGATGTTACAGGATTGGGCTGAAGGCCAAGAACACCATTAATAGAACTCACAGGAACGTTTTGAAGGTACAAGAAAAGTTCGACGCCTTCATTGGTAAACAATAACTCATGAGATTTAATTTCCTTTAGGTAGGGAAGACCAGAAATTTTTGAACTGATCAACTTTAATTTGGATTCATTGAATTCATCACCTGGATGTATATCAACTAAATTTGTGATAAACGCCTTGGAAACAGTTGAGTCTCCTTTTATGTTTACATCTTTGATTTTATACGCACTGCCTGGTTTCGTTATTATCTTGGCACGTAAATTCGTCGCGTCAATATCGATCTCGACAAGGTGTGTTTTTACGAAGGGATAACCATTATTTAGGTAGGCCTCTTGGATGGATTTAAAAATCTTTGCAACCTCATTGGGTCGAAAGGAAACATGTGAAAGCTGCTTTTCACGCAGCGAAGAATGTTTTGAAAGAAATTTAAGATTATCTGAACTTAGATGAAATTGAGCTTTTTCGAATTTTGGTCCAACATAAAAACTAACAGTTATCGTGTCTTTTTTAAATCTTAATGAGTCGATGGAAGCAAGTAAATACCCTCTTTTAAC
The DNA here is from genome assembly GCA_041596415.1 of Crocinitomicaceae bacterium. Classification (GTDB taxonomy): domain Bacteria; phylum Bacteroidota; class Bacteroidia; order Flavobacteriales_D; family Crocinitomicaceae; genus M0103. The sequence goes on from JBFHIN010000120.1 coordinate 1,546, forward strand.
GCTTAGAAGTTGAAAATTCCTCAAAAAAAGTATTGCTTCAGAGCTGTCTTTAAGTTTTTCAGGAATATTTTTTTTAACTTTTTTGTAGTCATTCGTTATAAAATTTAAAGTGACACTTTTTTGCGCGTTAATTCTCGAAACGACTATAAATAGAAGGGAAATAAGAAGAATTAATTTGTGCATGAAAATTGGAAACGAAATGAAAATTAATTTATTTCAACGTAATAATGGGTAAATGTGAATAATATTTTTTGCTTTTAGTAATATAAAAATTGTATTTTCGCACTATACATGAAAGACCATAATTTAAAACAAACAACAATGAAAAAATTTATGACCTTGACGCTTGTAGGGATGTTTTTGACCTTGATCTTCGCTGCATGTGGCTCATCTCAAGGAGGGCACTGTGACGCGTACGGAAGTGTTGATCAAGTAGAAAATTCTGATTTAGCTGCTAAATAATTATTTAGCTTACCCGAAGAAAAATCAAGGTCATCAATGATGGCCTTTTTTTGTGTCCATAAAAAAGGCTGAAATAGTTATTCCAGCCTAATATAAATTGTTGTTTTTTCTATTTATCTACGTAGGTAGTGTTGAATACAACGGTATAAGATGCCGGGAATTTTGGCACCAACACATATTGATCTGAATTCACAATATCTGTACAATTTGAACACTGAGTTACCACAAGATCATAGGTAACTTTCATATTTGCGTGATCTATAGTAACAGTTTTGTCGAACTGAGAATTGCATTTAGCGGCAGGTGTAATTAAAAGAACAGTGTAGTTGTTGTAATTAACTGCTGTTCTAGAGCCTCCGTCAATACTTACATCAATATCGCCATATCCAGCATTGGAATTTAGTGTAGCTCCCTGAGTACCTGCAGCCCATGCCACATATTTAGTATAAAAAACTACATTTTTCACCATATTTCCGGTCTCAGTATCATCAGAAAGTTTGCATTTCTTTTTACAAGAGGTTACTCCTACAAAAAGTAATAGCACCATAAGTATTGGGGTAATCCTTGACATCTTCATTCGTTTAAGCGATTCGTTATTAGTTGATTGTTGGTAAATTTATTAAAATATAAGTAAAAGTGAAATTATTTTTTTCGCAATTCGAAGTTTTGTCCTAGGTAAACTCTGCGTACCACTTCGTCTGCAGCAAGTTCTTCAGCTGTTCCTGATTTCAAAATACTCCCTTCGAATAATAAATAGGCACGATCGGTAATGGATAGAGTTTCTTGAACATTATGGTCAGTAATCAAGATGCCGATGTTTCTTTTCCTTAGATCAGCAACGATACTTTGAATGTCTTCAACCGCAATGGGGTCAACACCGGCAAAGGGTTCATCTAACAAAACGAATTTCGGATTGGTGGCTAGCGCTCTAGCAATTTCCGTCCTTCTTTTTTCACCTCCTGAAAGTCTGTTACCTAAATTTTTGCGAACGTGAGTCAAGCTAAATTCTTCTAACAACTGCTCTAAGCGCTCCAGTCGTTGTTCTTTATTTAGATCAGTCATTTCTAAAATGGCAAGAATATTATCCTCTACACTCAATTTGCGAAATACAGATACTTCTTGCGGTAGATAACCGATGCCTAATTGAGATCGTTTGTACATAGGGAAATGCGTGATATCGGTATCGTCTAAATGTACAGTCCCTTCATCAGGTTTTACCAGACCAACGATCATGTAAAACGAGGTGGTTTTTCCCGCTCCATTTGGTCCAAGAAGTCCAACGATCTCACCTTGGTTGACTTCAATACTCACACCTTTAACAACGTCCCTGCCTTTGTAAGTCTTCTTAATATGATCTGTATATAACTTCAAAATAATAGTATTAAAAGTTAAGTGCCCAACGGGCGCGGATGCCTAACGGATGCATTCCCGGGTCAAGGTGCGTAATTCTCCAGACAAGATCTACACGACCTACTTTAAAAATGTTTTCTATGCCAATGGCAGCCTCCGCGTACGGAATATTACCAAATTTTTTCGTGAAATCGGGTAAAAGCATGTGGGCAGTGTGTCGTTCAGAAATTGAACCGTAAGTAATTCTACCGGTAGTTACCAAGCGCCATTTTAATTTTTTTATTAAAGGGATGCGGTCAAAAAGTAACCCTTCCCAATGATTTTCGATCAATCCTCCAATATATTTATCGGAAACAAATTCAAAGAAATTCAATTTATTGAAGGTAGAAGTAAGTAACCAATAAGATTGATTTCCTTCATGTACTTTCAGGAATGGATAGGCGGCTGATCCGAAAATGTATCCTCCGTTCACTCCGTAGCGAATTCTACCCCAACGACCAATTGTTCTATTATGCTCGATCTGAAATTCTAATTTCTGATAATTGTAATTACCACCAAAAAGATCTTTCACACCAAAAATTCCCTGAAGAGAAAAAATGGGATACCTGGAGCGTAAAGTTGTTCTATCAAAAGATCCCGAAATGAATTCTTCGTCTTTAGTCCATCGAATGCGTGCCGTAAATTCGCTTGTGGTGATCGTCGACAAGGTATCATAGGTGTTGTCGGCATTCAAGCGGACGTAATTGGCTTTACCCAGAGCGGTGAACTGTTTCCAATCGAATCCACCATATAGAATAAGGTCCTTTTTTACATCTTTTTCGAGATTAATACCTGCTTTTTCAACAAACGTTAATTTATCCAATGGTCCAGTTCTGAAAAGTGTACCGAAGGTTGAACCCACGGAGGCCGCTGTTGGTGATTGGCCGATCTGTTCAATATCATAATTGTAATAAGAGGTCAACATTCCTCTTTTTTTCGGAGTGATATTATATCTTATCGATCCACCGTATTTAAATTTTTCGTCGCCAAATCCATAAGCCATTCGACCACCAAATTCTATGCGTCGCGAGAATTTATTAGAAGTTCGAAGAGCGAGGCCCATTCTAAAGTCTTCTACCGGATTGAAGCTAACCAAGCTAAAAGCATTGCCTATTTCTACCTTATTAATTGGATAATAACCTGTTGAGGCAAAGTAAGTCAGATTCTTTAGCATTTTGAAGAAGGGCAAATTATTTAAAGAATCAACCATGTTTACGATGCCGGTTTCTTGCGTAGATAAAGGCATGTGCCTATGTTTGTTCCAATATTCCTCGCTTCGGTTTTTCGCTTCGGGATCAAACTCAACTGTATTATCGCCCTTATAAAATACGTCGGGACGTGCTTCGTTGATAACGAAATTCTTGCGAGTGCCTAATTTTCGTGCAAAAAATCCATAGATCTCTGTATTCTTAGTGATTTTAACATCCACAATTAATTTCTCTTCTGTCAGCATCCAAACCTCTTTGGCTACCATATCAAAGTGATGCTCGAAGTAAAGATCTTGCACATAGTTGATATTTGCATTTGGGGAAATATTGGCCTTAAATTCTTTTACTGCGTATGTTGTATCATGAATCCACATTTCACCTTTGAAAGTCAAGTCTCCTGATCTTTTAGGGATGAAACGTAATTTATAACACCACTGATTATCGATAAACGTTGAATCTTCTAAATAGAATTTGTAGAAATTTCGAGCGTTGTCTGATACAGGGCTGATAAACGCGCGGTTAAATAGTACGATGTTGTTATCATAAATGTTAAAGTCAAGGTACATATCACCCATGAACTGGTTGAGTTGCAAATTGTCAATACCGGTAATTCTGGTGGCGTGCACCACCTCTTTTTTCTTTTTTGGATTATTCCTGAAATAAAAATCTGAAATGGATTCGCTCAGTATCATGGGTAGAAAAGTGGCCCCGTTATCCGTTGAATCCAAATAGTCAAGTACCAGATCAAGTCGTTGTACGACACCTCTCTGGGTAAATTTCTCTCCAATATTATTTAAATCGAGTTGTATCTTGTTGTACACTTCATATTCGTATGAGGACAATTTTTCTCGATTGTTGATCTCTTTGTGTTTGATTACTTTTTTATGAAGAATGGTTGAAGGAAATTCATCCGGTGGACGGACAACCACCTCTTCAAATTCAGCTATAGCTGTTGGCAAATCTATGTTTATTTCTTGAGCAACATCCTTTTGAACCTTTTTTGTAACGGTTAGGTATCCTGTAAAAATAAACTGTATGGAGTCGGTGGCATAATAACTTTCCAGTGAATAAAAACCAACAGAATCTGTAAAAGTGCCAATTTTACTGTCTTGAAATCTAACTTTAACAAAAGGCATTACTTCCTTCGTCATAGCATCCCTGACAACTCCATATACTCTTGTTTGCTGGGCATTCGATTGAAGGCTTAAAAAAAGTGTAAAGAGAAGTAAGTAAATGAATTTCATTGTCTAATGGACGATTCTATGTTATAATTGGTTTGTTCATGCTACAAAATACTTTGTGCCTCTTTTTTCATGGTTTTTTCGACACGAATTGACACCAAAATACCTACTTCATAAAGAATTACAATGGGAATAGCAACGATGATCTGCGAGATCATGTCAGGAGGTGTGATCAGAGCCGCAAGGATCAACACACCAACAATTGCATGTTTTCTGTATTTTTTTAAGAAGGCAGGGGTGATTATTCCCAGGCGCGTAAATATGTAAGAAATTACGGGAAGAAGGAACAAAACGCCTGAATAGAATACGGTTGAAATAATGGTGCTTAAATAAGAGTTTATCGTGAATTTATTTTCGATCGACCCACTGATCTGGTAGGACCCAAAAAATTGAACACATAAAGGAGCAACGATAAAATATCCGAATAATATTCCAAGAAAGAACAAGCCCGATACATAAATAGTTAGTCCTTTGACCACAGATTTCTCGTTTTGCTTGAG
>JBFHIN010000121.1:0-6306 GCA_041596415.1 Crocinitomicaceae bacterium
GATCTTGTGTTTATCCGCTGTTTTTTTCATGAAATCAATCATCCTGAAATCACAAATGGTTGAAGCATCCATGATCTTTATTGCCGTACCATCACCAAGCTTGGTTATCACTTCATGCGGTGCAGCTCCGGGAAGATCGTAAGCAATCGTTGTGTCCAATCCAATACCAAAATCCGGTTTTATCTTTAAACTCGATACGTTTGCACCACGGATACCTACTTCTTCTTGTACAGTAAAAACACCATAAATATCGTAAGGCACCTTTTTATTTTTAAGTACTTTCAAGGTTTCAATAAGGATAAATACCGCCAATCGGTTATCGAGCGATTTTCCGTTTACGCATTCACCCATTTCTATGAATTCACGTTCTCGGGTAATTGAGTCGCCGATCTGCACCAATTTTTTCACTTCCTTGACATCAAGGCCGGTATCAATAAAATAATCCGTTATTTTCGATTCTTTCTTACGCTCTTCAGCAGACATCAAGTGGATAGGTTTAGATGCCATCACTCCAATCACGTCCTTTCGTCCATGAACGATCACCCGCTGAGCCGTCAAAGTTTTTGGATCAAAACCACCTAGGGTATGAAAGCGAATAAAACCTTTGTCATCAATATGAGTGACAATAAAACCGATCTCATCCATGTGGGCACCGATCATCACTTTTTTACGCTCCTTTAGGTCTACAGTTCCTTTTTTAATTGCATAAATATTCCCCATATTATCGGTTTGAACCTCATCACAAAGTCCTTTAATCTCTTTTAGGATCAGATCTCGTATGGGTTTTTCAAATCCGGGAGCTCCAGGAGTTGTTGAGATGCGTTTTAGTAATTCAAGTTCCACTTATTTCGATTTACGGATAAACCGCGAATTTAAGTATTTCCTTTTTTCGTTCTATTCTTTTTTAAATCCGATCAGCGTTCTATACTTCAATTCCGCCTCTTTCAATTCATTTTCAAGCTGCTTGTAGCGACTAATATCTTTTATAGTCATGACTGCTGCAAGGACATTATTTTGCTCATCAACGATGGGTCTACCGCTTATCAGCACGCGTTTTTTTTGCTGATCCCCAGCGTCCCATATAACAATGTCTACATCATCTGTTGCCTCACCTTTGAGCGCCTTTTCTAACGGTAAATTTTGGGAAGGAAAAACAGTTTTTTCGTCAGGAAAGAACATCTCGAAATGTTTGGTAAAACTTGCGGCTACATCATCATCGTTCTCAATGCCGATTATTTCGTTGGCCCTACTGTTTGCCATGATAACTCTTTGATCCGGGGTAGTTACGATGACACCTTCGTTGATGTTTTCGAGTATTAGTTTTAATTTTTGTTCGTTTTCGAATAGTTCCTGAACAGCCTCTTTGCGTTCCATCTCTAAATTAACTTGCTCATTTATATCTTGTGCAACGGCGTACATAAACCCAGTATTTGGGTCTATGGTACACGTCCATTCCAACCACTTATAGGATCCATCCTTACATCTTGCGCGCATTCTGAAATGTACGATCGATTCCGATTCTCCTGATTTTAATTTATTAATTGCTTCCAAACAGGCTTCTTGGTCATCAGGATGAGCAAATGATATAAAATTTTGCTTGCCCATTTCCTTTAATTCATAACCTAATATTCTCGTATATGCAGGATTAACGCGTACAAAATAATCTCCTTTGGCTACAACTAGAAGGTCATAGGACATATTAAAGAACTGATTGGCCATTTGCACTTTTTCCCTATTTTTTACTTTTTCAGTAATGTCCTGAGCCACTGCATACAATAAGCCGCTAGACGGATCAGGAGAGGCTGTCCAACTCAACCATTTTATACTTTCATCTTTACAGATCCATCTGTTTTCGAAGTTGATAACATTTTCTCCTTGTTGAAGTTTCTTGATTTCCTCCATTGTTGCTTCGTGATCATCCGGATGAATAAATTCAAAAAAGCTTTTTTCATATAATTCTTTCTCTCCGTATCCTAAGGTTTTCACAAGTGAAGGGCTGAATTTCATAAATTTATCTCCTGAAGCCACGACAAGAATATTCAGCGATAAACGAAAGAACTTATCCGACTCTTTGATGGATTCTTCAAATCTCTTACGATCCGTAATATCAGTTGAGATTCCTCCAATAGCATAGATCCTTCCCTTGGCATCATACAAAGGAAATTTTACGGCAATGTATGTGTGTACGCCATCCTTCTGTTGGATCTTTTCCTCTGTTTTTAATTCAGTGTTAGCTTTAGCCACCTCCAGATCAGAATTTCTAAAGCTGTCTGCCAATTCTTTCGAAAGAAAATCGTGATCCGTTTTACCTATAATTTCATCTTTGGAAACATGAAATAAATCTTCATACTTGTTATTGATAAGTAAATATTCACCATTTAACTTTTTTATAAAGATTGGATTACTTGTGTTATCTAAAATGGATTGTAACATGGCCTCGTTATCTTCCAGTGCCCTGCCTGCTTGTCGCTTTAGCTTTTGTTGCGAACTCATGATTCCATAAACAACAAAAAGCAGAATGACGGAAACAACGATCAAAATCAAACCGATTATCCCCATCCAAGATTCATAGAAATGAAAATTTTCTTGTTGTAATCCAAAGACATAAAGAAATCCCAGCGCTGTTACTAAAATTACGTTCACTACAAAGCCGACCAGTAATTTATTTTCGAAATTTATTTTCATGCGTAAGTAGTTTAAATGTTTACAACCAAACCGGTTAACTCACTGTATAAACCGTAAAAGCTACACTACCTAATTAAATCAAGATACGCCTTAAAAAGCTCGAATTCTGTAAAGGGGCTCAATTTTTCAATCAAGGTGAATAAAAAATCAACGAATGGATTAAATCACGATTCGTAAATACCGTTAAACCTCACTTGGCTATCAATAAGAATTAACAGCAAGCATGACCAAGGTACAATCATGTATGGTTTCAATTCCTCTCTTACGCGCCATGCTTTCAAGCTCGTGATTTTCTGTACCGGGATTAAAAATGATACGCTTCGGATTTAAATCCAAAATGTAGGGGTAGACTTTTTTCTGATTACCGGGATTTAAGTAGAGTGTTAGTGTGTGCACATCCTCAACCAAAGGAAAATCGGTTTGAATTTCAACGCCCTCAATTTCACCCTCAATTATGCCTATTGGTACCACTTCATAGCCATTAGATAACAACTTTTTTGTGGCTCTGTGCGCGTATCTCGAGGAATCAGGAGAGGCGCCTAAAACGACTGTTTTTTTCATGATAATATATTTTATGCAAGTCACCCTACATCTAAAATTCACTTGTAACAATACATATAAATTACAGGAAATAATCCTAAGAAGCAAACCGACATGAAAGCGTTACAAATGTTGAAATGTCCATTTAACATTTTACATTCCATGAATCTTATGTTTTGATCGTATCTTTAAGTGCTCAAAAATTTTATATGGCGAAAGTTAAAACTGCATATTATTGTCAAAGCTGTGGATACGATACTCCAAAATGGCTAGGAAAGTGTCCCTCATGTCAAGAGTGGAATACATTTGTAGAGGAGATCGTTGAAAAATCAATACCCTCAGTTGTCGCTTTTTCTACTTCGACCAAAACCTCAACGCCTCAAGCGCTTCAACAAATTGAACAACAAGCACAAGCTAGGATCTCGCTAAAGGACATGGAGCTTAATCGTGTTTTGGGAAGTGGTCTTGTGCCGGGTTCTCTTATTCTTTTTGGGGGTGAACCAGGAATTGGTAAATCCACCTTATTGCTTCAGATGGCAGTTGCTGAAGATAATTTGAGCATCCTTTATGTTTCAGGAGAAGAAAGTGATCAACAGATTAAGATGAGAGCCGAAAGAATTGGAATTCAAAACGAAAACTGCTACATTCTTACCGAAACTAATATTCAAAACATTTTTCAACAAGCCGAAAAAGTACTGCCTGATCTGCTTGTCATAGATTCAATCCAAACTTTATACTCCTCCCAGATCGAAAGTTCACCCGGAAGCATCTCTCAGGTTAGAGAATGTACGGCACAACTTTTACGCTATGCCAAACAAACGAATGTTCCGGTTTTCCTCATAGGTCATATTACCAAAGAGGGCGTTTTAGCCGGGCCAAAAGTTTTGGAGCATATGGTTGATACTGTCTTGCAATTTGAGGGTGACCGCAATCATGTTTATCGCTTATTGCGCAGTATAAAAAATAGATTTGGTAGTACTAATGAATTAGGCATTTATGAAATGCTTGGAACGGGTTTACGACAAGTTGCCAATCCGTCTGAAATTCTGATCACCAATACTGATAGCAGTTTAAGTGGAATTTCTATTGCAGCAACCCTAGAGGGAATGCGACCTATGATGATCGAAGTTCAAGCTTTGGTTAGCACTGCTGCTTACGGAACACCGCAACGTTCTTCCACTGGATTTGACGCCAAACGTCTAAATATGCTCCTTGCTGTGATGGAAAAACGCTGTGGTTTCAAATTGGCGGCCAAGGATGTATTCTTAAATATTGCCGGGGGAATCAAAGTTGATGATCCAGCGATCGATCTTGCAGTTGTGGCAGCTGTGCTTTCATCGAACGCAGACTTAGCGATCAACAAAACGATCGCACTTTCAGCAGAAGTAGGACTTTCCGGTGAAATTCGCCCAGTAAACAGGATTGAACAACGTATTATCGAAGCTGAAAAACTGGGGTTTGAAAAGATCATTATTTCCAAATACAACAAGGGAATAACACAGAAAAACTTTAAAATCGAGCTTGTTCAGTGTGGTAAAATGGATGAAGTACTTCGCGCTTTATTTGCTTAACGTTAATACAATAGGGATAAACCCAAAAGTCCGATGCTCAGATCAAACAATGCACAATAATTATCATTCAATTGCTTTGGCGCAAATAAAAAAAGCAAAAACGTCACTGCCGCTGTGAGATAATAAAATGGATTATTCCATTGGTGGAAAAGGTAACCAAAAGTCGAAAAGAAAAGCAGTACGAGGAACATTCCCAAACGCATACTATTTTGTCTTCCAATAAATTGTGGAATTGTAAAATTCCCTGAACCGTCGTATTGCAAGTCGCGAACGTCAAAAGGAATGGTAAGTGCCACCACAAACAACCAGATCAGGCATATTGGCAATATAAAAGGAACTAGGTCTACACCTTCATTTACAACTGGAAAAACGCAAATGATCAAAACCCAATTTAAGGCTATGACCGGAGATTTGAAAAATGGAAGTTTACGAAGCGTTTTACCCCTCATGGGAATGATATACCATAAACTCAATAAAAGGGCGGCAAACAGCAGGAAAATAACATTGTAGCGACCATTCCATAGCTCCGTAAAAAACAATACTGTTCCGATAATGAAGCAGAGCAATACTAATATCCATAACCACTTGCTTTTTTCTGCCACCCAACTCATCCAAACTGAACCAGATCGCTGACTCATCTTCACTAGTCGATGAAAATTATATATACCCATCACGCCGCAAAAAGTAAATGCGGCATAATAAGATTCATTAGTAATGGTCGTGAGTTCCAGCCAGCCGTAACAAAATAGTGCGGCCGATAAGCTGACCACCCAATTTCCAAAAACTATATGTCGTATAATTCCTTTGATGAAAGGAAGTTAATCAATTTCTTTCAAAACATCTGCTACTTGAATAGACTCGATGCAATCGCAGGATTTCTTCTTTTTGCAAGTTGGACAATTGGGATTAAAAACCAAGACATAAACTTCATTGCCCAGCGGTTGCCATCTACCGGGATGAATTGGAATTCGTGGTGAAAATAATCCAATAGTTTTTACACCCAGGAATCCGGCTATATGTAAGGGTCCTGTAGAGCAGGCAACAAAAACCTGAAGTTCTGAAATAAACACGATCAACTCCTTAAGTGATAAGCGGCCACTTAAATCATGTACATGTTCGCGATCTCTTAGTTTTTCTTTAAATTGTTTTCCCTCATTCTCAGTCCCGGTGAAAAATACATTGTAACCTTTGACTACAAGTTTTTCGGCAAGTTCCAGGTAATTTTCCATGGGCCATTCAACGGCACTCCCTTGAGATTTTGGATGCAATGCTACTGAAGGTCGTCCATTGTTAAGAACATCCAACAATTCCTTACCGAGTGTTATTTTCGGTAGCTCAAAATGCAACACTTTCGAAGATAGGTCTTCTAGTTTTGGAATTTCCTTTAGTCCAAAAGGTCTTAACAACTCAAAATTTAATTGTGACTCATGCAAAGGAGACTTTTTGCGCGTAAAATTGACTTTGTGCGTACAGGAAAGTAAATGAAATGTACGATGCGAAGTACCTACAC
>JBFHIN010000122.1:0-6290 GCA_041596415.1 Crocinitomicaceae bacterium
AAAATTGAATTCGATTTATACGGTCATATTGCCAATTTTTCCGGATAACTCCTTGATCACCACATCGACAGCTTGCTTAAGTAAATTTGCTTTTCCTTCTTTGGCCTTGATGTACAATTTACTACCGTTGTTATCCATTTCAAAGGTCACATAACTAACAAGGTAAATGATTTTTTGTTCATTTTCAAATTCAAATGCACTCAAATCTACCCCTTCAAGACTTACGAAAGCAGTGACACCTTTCTTTCCAAAATTCTCACAACCCTTAGGTAAGTTAATTTTTTGCCCCCCGCTTGAAGCATACATTTTATTGCTTGAAGCTTTAATTCCTTTGGCAGAAACTTCCAAGTGCTCAAACATCATTTCCAACATACCTTTGGATTGATCAGCCATCATTTTTCCCTTTTGTCCGAGTCCAAGATAAAAATTGAAATCTGAAAGACCTTCCATCTTGTTGGGTTCACCTACCATAACTGCGCCCATTTCTCCGGATAATAATCCGGCTAGAGCATCCTTTCCTCCCGAAGCAATAATAAAGGCCGCAGGACCACCCATCATTTCTCCAAAACTACGCATTGTTTGCGGTGAGTAATCATCCAAAAACGATTGTAATTTTTTCATATCAAGATTCATAGCCACACCCAATTTAGGGCTACCCATTCCAAGTTTTCCAACTACACCACCGGAAGCATCTTCTTTAAAGAACATTCTATCCATTAATTTAGTAGAAAAGAGATTTTTCGATTCCAATATTGCAGCTCCAGCTTCAAATGAAAGTGTAGTTCTGATATAAGAATCGTCAACCATTTCAAGAATCTCTTTTCTTTTTTGTTCGTTCAAATCTTTAAGATCAGTGTTTGAAGTCTCATACAAAGTTCGCATGTTCATTCCTAAAACGACATCACCTTTAGAAGCTAAAATCTCGTCCACTTTTCCGCCTGAAACGTCTTCAGTTACTTTGTCAAAACCATCACCAATAAGTTTTTTCCCATTGAATTCACCACCTTTTGAGATCAACATCGCCAAATTTCCTTTCACTCCAAATGCTACATCGCCACTTTGGAAATATTGGATGTCACCCATTTTTTCAAAATCAAAGCCCTGTTGCGTAATTTTACCGACCAATGAATCGGCATTTACTACTTCAAAAAATGCAAAAGTTGTAGATGGAGTTCCATCCTCTTGAAAAGGTCCTTCTAATGCAAAATATACAGGAGTCTCAGTGTTCAAACTTTTTCTAAACGCATCCATTTCCTTCTTAACGGCTACTCCAAATTTTGGAATGGATTCATACTCTGATTTATTCAATAGAGTATTAATATCTGCTTTTCCAAAAAGCACAATATTCTTATTTTCTTTGATAAAAGATGAAACATATTCCTGAAGAGGTCTATCTCCTTTATTTCCTCCACAAGAATACAATAGAACAAGTAATAGTACGGCAAAAATTCTTTTCATAGTTTTATGATTTATGTGCTAAAATAAGCATTATTTATTTGATCTGCACGCTGTGAAAATAGCATAAAGATCTTTACATTTGGATATGCACATGATTGAACCGTTTTATGGCTGGAGAGGCTTGTACGTTGCATCTGAAGACGAAAATTCACCTTTCTATGAACATGTTTATGATGAATTCGAATTTCATAATAAGGTGTACAATTTCTACATACATCCACAATGGGATTCGATAGGATCATCAACGCTTTTCATCAAAATTCTATATGTAGATTACGAAGAGAAATACGCCATAATTGAATTAATCGGAGAATGGAATGATGCCATTGAAAATGATATCATGACATTAAAGCGAGACATTATTGACTTTTTAATTCGAGACGGGATCAATAAGTTCATTCTCATCGGCGAAAACGTTCTAAATTTTCACTTTTCAGACGATTGTTATTATGAAGAATGGTTTGACGATGTGGAAGAAGACGGTTGGATTGCGCTTGTAAATTTTCATGAGCATGTGATCAAGGAACTTCAAAGTATCCATATTGATCACTATTTTGTTATGGGCGGGGCGTTGGATGAAATAGATTGGCGAGAGTATAACCCTCACCAATTCTACAAAAAAGTATCTTCAATTGTTAATAAAAGGCTCTATTAGCCAAACAAATTATCTTTGAACAAATATTTTTCCTTGCATCACTTTATTTCCAATAAAGAAATTTACAGCGTACAATCCGTTTGCAATGTCAGATGGTAGTTTAACACTCTGTTTGTTTTTACCAACCTGTGATTGACCAAGATCGTAAACAAAGATGGATCTACCATTCAAATCTACAAGATTAAAATACATCTCTCCTATCGAAAGTGAATTGAAATTGCAATGTACTGTGTTTGATCCCGGATCAAAACCAACAGTAAAATTCATCTCCTCTTGACCGGATTCATCTATACCTGCGGACGGATCAATATTAATCGTGTGTTGAGAAACATAAATGATATCACCCGTTGTAGTTCCATTATTATTCGCTTTGTTCGAAGCTATATAAAAGGTCACATTACCAACATTTGTACTTGGTGCAGCCCATTGCCAAATCCAGGTAGAAACAGTACTTGTATTACTTGTTGAAGTATGATTTGCATATTTTTTAGTACCGGCTGTTGAAATGGCCGTATTGTTCGCTTGACCAACAAAATTTCCAGCCATTGCATTTGTTCCGTCCAATGCTATTGCTTGAAATCCTTTTTTTGAAGGATTCGAATTCATAGTCAAAGTTGCATTGTAAGTCGTACCTGGAAGATAAGTCGTAACTGGACTAAACCCGTTTAATAAAATGAAGTTATTTTCTCCTGCTCCACTTTGTACAGTTCCAGCATGACATTGTGTACAAGTTACTTCACCAGGAGCACCGGTTTTCCCAGTAGGAGCGCCACTTGCATTCTTGTGAGATTTATACTTATTGTATTTGTCGATGACCGAATTACCGGATTTTTGAAATGATAAAAAACTTCCAACCAAAAGAATGGAAGCTGACAGAAGTAGATTTGTTTTCATATTTTTTTTAATTATTAGTTAGTTATTCTGTTTTCCTTGATTAATCCAACATGCAAATTGCTGAATGAGTGTATCATGTAGCGCTGGACCACCTTGAGGCATTAATGGACTTCCACCTTCTGCCTTTAGTGAATTTAAAATTTTTGTAGCATTCGACTCAACTTGCGTATAATTTTCAAAGGTATATCCTGTAGCATTTCCATTTGAATGGCATGAAAGGCAAAAATCCATTAATATTGGTTGAACTTGATTTGAAAATGAAATAGTGGTAGTGCAATTAGGATCAAAGGAAGAAGTAGGAACCTTTTTCTTCGCACAACTTACCAATAGGGAAATTGAAACTAAACAACAAAGTGTTATTAGCCTTACCATTCTTAGGTTATTTAAAAAATAATGGTTTTAATGAAAACCAAGACAAGGCCGGAAAAAAAAGAACCGGCATTACGAAGCCCTTGTAGTAATCTATGAGCAATTGTGCATCCTCATTTTTAAATTGTGGGTCGTCAGCTTTTAACACCATAAAAACCATTATCAAAGAGAATGCACTGAACATTAAATTAAATACAAAATCAGTCCATTTCTGATTTTTCAATAATCTGTTCAACCCTAGGTAGATGAAGCAAGCAGAAATACCTATCAATAAGAAATTCGAAAACATTGAACTCCAACTCATAGCTTCAGAAAAATCAACTAATCTACTGTAATAAGCCTCAGTATAAATCACAGAGACAACAAAAGCAAGAAAAGAAGAACTCGCTCCTAAAAAAAATATTTTTTTGAAACCTATCATTTTTTTGAAACTGGTATAGAGTAATTAATGTTCATGATATCAGGTACTGCCTGGCTGCGTTTACCCACTTTAAACTCGATTCTGTTTACTTGAAATTTCCCTGAAAAAACAAGATCACTTCCATTTTTATCAACATTTAAAGGAACTTTATACTCCTTAGTTATACCGTGCATTTTCAAATTACCTACCACAGTATATGCGGAACCGTTCTTATAAATCTTTGTTGAAACAAACTCAATGTTTGGATATTTGTTGGCTTCGAACCATTCTGAAGTTAAAGCCTTCTTATTTTTCATTGTATTTCCCGTATTTATTGAAGAAACAGGGAATTTCAAGTCGAATCGAGAACCATCTAAATCATTTTCGTCGAATTTTATAGCCCCATTCACGTCAAACGTACCTGTAGGGTCTTTACTTTGAAATTGAATTGTATATCCGTCCTTAATTTTATATTCCTGTGTAAGCAACGAATAGGACGCAGATATAAAAAACAGAGCAACTGCTATTATTGGATAAATTGAATTTTTCATGATATTTTTTTTCTAATCCCAGGCAAATTTCCTGCCAATACAGAAACCAAGCCTAAATTGACCTTTGAGCCAATCGGAATAAGTATACGGAATAAATTGCGTTTCTCCAAATCCCTTGGCATTCGTCAGGTTAATAGTGAAATTATGTCCGAAAGTAATAAATTCAAACGCGATACCTAAACTTTGCTGTGTATTGGTTCGAATAGTACTACT
The DNA here is from genome assembly GCA_041596415.1 of Crocinitomicaceae bacterium. Classification (GTDB taxonomy): domain Bacteria; phylum Bacteroidota; class Bacteroidia; order Flavobacteriales_D; family Crocinitomicaceae; genus M0103. The sequence continues at coordinate 4,541 of JBFHIN010000122.1, forward strand.
ATGAACATTCTGATAATATTCAATAATACAAGCCATGTTGTCCTTAAATGCATACTTTACGGCACCTCCAATAGAAAACATTGTATTAATATCGTCTGACATTACGTAGTTTCTATGGGTAAGTGTTGGCATAATTGCCAAACTTAATTTTTCACCGAATTTTCTTGCCACATTGAGTTGAGTGGCGTATGATAGTCTATAAATATTCTTTGGAAAATAACTTACCTGAGTTACATCACTAGATGCTTTCATATATGAATAGAACATTGAACCAATTACTGCAGCCGAAAAAGGAAATCCGCCTTTTTTTTGACTTAGGAATTTGTATTTTAAAAATCCGTCGAGCAGAGATCTATAAGGTTCACCTGTACCTTTACTCCGTCCTATTCCTGCCATGATTTTTTCAGTAATGCCATATTCAAAAGCCAACCGAATATCCGAGGAATTATCGAGACCATACATGGTTTGAATCCCACCTTCGTCTCCTGCTAAATCGCCGAATCTGTGTTCAACCCTAAATTCCAATACTTTTTTTTCGAGTACTTCAACGGAATGTCCGTTTATAATACGAGTTGACAGAAAAGTAGATTGCACTTCTTCTTCAAAGTCATCTGCATTAGGAGCACTAAATTCTGTTTCCTGTGCGAGAAGGCTATTTGAAAGTAGCACGAAAGATACTTTCGCGAGTATTGTGAATAGTATATTTTTCATCTTAAGACCTAGATTGAAAGCTAAATATAGTATTTTTATTAAATAGACAAATTTCATAAAAGTTTTGTATCTATTCAAAATGTTAAAATCTGAGGCTAGAAAAAAATATAAAATCAAAAGGAAAGAACTGGATGATCAATTACTAACCGAAATATCGAAGGGTATTTGTTTACAGTTTTTTAATCATTTCGATTTTCATAATCAACTTATTAGCACTTTTCTTCCAATTTCCGAATTAAAAGAAATTGATACATATAGAATTATTGAAGAAGGTATAGCAAGAGGTTATCATTTTGCCGTTCCTAAAATTGTTGATGAATTTAAACTTGAACACTTCGAATTTAACGATCGTAACACTGTCGAAAAAAATAGTCTTGGTATTCCCGAGCCGATAATAGGTAAAAATGTTGCGGTGTCTCAAATTGATGTTGTTCTCGTACCATTATTAGCATTCGATTCATTTGGCCATAGAATAGGTTATGGTAAAGGGTATTACGACAGGTTCTTGGCTGATTGTAATTCTAAAACACTATTTATCGGATTGAGTCATTTCGAGGTAATGAATGAACCTATTTCTGATTTACATCCTCTGGACTGTCCATTAAACTATTGTATCACGCCAACCAAAGTCTACGAGTTTTAAGAGTAATGACAACATAGGTAAATATTCTCTTCTAATTACATATTAATAATTCCTCTTCTTGTTTCAATAACGATACTAACAGAAAGAAGTTGGATATAAATTTTATAATTAGCATACGGTAGTTTTTTAGTCTATGCCACACACGTCAAGAAAAAAGTGACACAAACTTCCTTGTTTATGTAATGAATAGAGACTAACTCTCCTATCTGTCAGTTGACGGACGGTACCGTAGGCAAAGTAAAACGTTGAAAAAAATTCATGTATAAAAAAAGCCCCACTCTTTTGAAGTGGGGCTTTTATAAAAGTGGCGTCGACTTACTCTCCCACCCTCAAAAGGGCAGTACCATCAGCGCAAGCAGGCTTAACTTCTCTGTTCGGAATGGTAAGAGGTGGACC
>JBFHIN010000123.1:0-6258 GCA_041596415.1 Crocinitomicaceae bacterium
GTTTTCGTCATTTTTTTCATCTATGATCTCGAAGATCTCATCGAAGGCTTCTCGGGCATGAATAACTATCGGCAGTTGCAGTTCTTTAGCCCAATCGATTTGAAGGGCAAAGGCCTGAGCCTGTTCATTAACAAAGGATTTATCCCAGTAAAGGTCCATTCCTATTTCACCCACAGCGTAATTTTTTCTGCTGAAAAGAGCATCTTTTATCACCTCCAGGTTTTCCTTCCAATTTTCATTGATTGAACCGGGGTGAAGACCCATCATCGGAAAGACATTTTCAGGATATTTTTCACAAAGTGCATACAAGGGATCAATGGATTCAATGTCTATGTTAGGCAACAACATTTTACGCACTCCATTTCTGATCGCTCTTGCCACCACTTCGTCTCTGTCTTCATCAAATGCGCCACCAAAAAGATGTGTATGTGTATCAATAAATTCCATTAGAATAGAGAAAGTGTTATTCCAACTTGAACTAAATTCAACTGAATGCTTTTTTCGTGATAAAACAACTCGTTTAAATTGTATGCCGCGTACAATGCCCAATTTCGTACTCCAATTCTGGCATGTACACCGTAAATCAATTGATTTTGGTCGGCAAAGCCATATTGCTTATTCACTTCTCTACCATTTTGGCCAGAACTTACCACTTTAGAATACATATTTGCCTGATAACCTATCTTACCGCCAATGTGCAATTTAACATGGCGCCATCCCTTTGTTCTAAATCTAAGTTCAAACGGAACGGAGAAGGAATTACCAGCCAACAGGATCTGTTCGGCATTTTTTGAAAATGGAAGCGTATATTGCGTGAATTCATTCAGGGAATCTGCATAAAAGAATCCATTGTGATTAATTCTAAAAATAGAATGCTGAACACCGATCCCTAGTCCTACCAAATTCTTCTTGGCTAAGGGAATATCGAACATCAAATTTGTATTCAAACCTATCGACGACCAATTATTTTCGAAGGGACCCTGATCACCAGACCAATCGTTATAGGTAAAATCGAACATAAGCCTATCATACTTACGCACTTTCTCTGTTTTTGCAGGGCGCAGTCCGGTATAAAACCACATTGAACCCGGATGAAAACGAGAGATCAAATCACTACCCTCGCTATTGTACTGTGCATGCTCTGTCCCCACAAATAGTAAGGTGATCAAAACAAGTAAAATCTTAGTTTTCATTATTCAAATTAATTTCCCATTTCCAGGCATGTTCGATTGCGTCCTTTACCGTATAATGTGCCTCCCAATTAAGAAGTTTTTTAGCTTTTTCTGCATTGGCATAGATTGATGCCACGTCGCCGGGTCTGCGTTCCTCAAATTTCCAATTTAAGGGTTTTTCGGAAATTTCTTCAAATAATTGGATCACTTCCAAAATACTCGTTCCTCTTCCCGTACCTACATTTACAGCCTCACTGCCACCCTGTGTTTTTCCTTCAATAAAGTGTAGTGCATGAACGTGCGCCTCAGCAAGATCACAAACGTGAATATAATCACGAATACAAGTTCCATCCGGAGTTGGATAATCATTTCCAAACACTTTTAATTGATCTTGTTTACCAATGGCAGTTTGGGTGATGAATGGCAATAAATTATTTGGTCGACCGATAGGATACTCACCAATAAGACCGCTTGGATGAGCGCCGATCGGATTAAAATAGCGCAAATTAATGATCTTAAACTCCGGATTGGCGACTTGAAAGTCTTGCAATATTTGTTCACCTATCCATTTGGTTACACCGTATGGCGAATTAAGATGTCCTCCGGTATCTTCTTCTTTTACTTCTCTATTGCTCGAAATTTCACCGTAAACCGTACACGAAGATGAAAACACGATGTTTTCGATCTTAAACTTCTGGGCAAGACTTAACAATGATACAAGTCCGCCAATGTTATTATGGTAATACTTCAATGGATGCTGAACAGATTCACCAACGGCTTTGTCAGCTGCGAAATGTATGATCCCCTTAAAGTCGAACTTTTCAAAGACCAACTCCAACTCTTTTTGATCACAAATGTCGATCTCAAAAACAGGAGGTTCAAAGCCAATCAATTCTTTAATGCCATCGAGAACTTTGCGGTAAGAATTTCTGAAATCATCCGCTATCACGGGATAATACCCTTGCTGCACTAAAGCCACGACGGTATGAGACCCAATATAACCGGCTCCTCCTGTAATGAGTATGGGTTTATCCATTTTCATGATTTTCAAAGGTAATACAAAATAGCTAACTTTGAATATCATGGACGAACGCCAAATTGATTTCAAAAAACATGCCCCTAAAAAGGGCAAGCCCGGCTATTTGATTAGAATTTTGGTCTACGTTCTAGTATTAGGAATTATTGGATTTTATCTGCGAACAAAATTGAATGAAAAGCAGAATACTGAAGAAATTAAAGAAATCAACAAGGTTAAAATCGAGATGGACTAAACAATACTCCGGTTAAAACGTTGAAATCAATATGAATTGGCTTAAACTACATATTGTTCCTTATCTGATTGTTTTGCTATCAATGGTTTTCCTCGGTGCAACTACTTCTGATAGTTATGCATTATCAATAGAAATTTCAGGCCATACAAAGATACAAGGCAACATGTTTATTGGGCTTTATCGAAAAAATGACGCTTTTCCTGAAAAATCTGGCACCTATAAAAATACCATTCAAAAAGTGAGCAACACGAAATTAACATATACTTTTTACGCATTACCCAAAGACACCTATGCAATTGCTGTTTTTCACGATCAAAACGGAAATGGTATTTTAGATAAGAATCTTGTGGGTGTTCCTGTTGAGCGCTACGGTTTTTCAAACAATGTAAGAGGTGTTTTCAGTGCCCCTAGTTTCAAAGAGGCAAGTATAAAACTGGATGAAAACATATCAATGAAGATCTTCATACGTTAACGACTTCTTCAAATAATAATTGTAAAGTTCCTCCTGAGCATGGAATCTTTTTTCGCCCGTTTTGCGGTATTTGTTTTTGAGTGTTTTTGAAATAATTCTTGACTTCACGTTGCCTCTCCATTGATAGCTAAATATTGTTTCAAGTTCCTCCTGAAGTTCTTTACTATAAATGGGTGCCCCAACTTCGATGCGCTTGTCTATATTTCGTTCCATAAAATCCGCACTGGAAATAAAGTAACGCGGATCACCGTTATTGCCAAAGATCATAAAACGAGAATGCTCAAGGTAGCGGTCAACAATACTGATCACTTCAATATTCTCACTGATCTTCTTCACTCCGGGAACCAAAGAACAGATACCTCTGATGATCATCTGAATTTTAACCCCCGCCTGACTGGCCTCATAAAGCATTTCAATCACTTGGGCATCGGTGAGGTTATTCAATTTAATTTTTATGTACGCCTTATTTCCCTTTTTAGCGATGGATATTTCATTCTTGATCAATTCAAGCAACTTTTTTCTGGTATCGAAAGGAGAAACCAACAATTCCTTGAAAACCCCCCGGTTATAGTTACTTTCCAAAAGTCGAAAAACTTTTTTCACTTCTCTAGAAATTGCAGGATCACTGGTAAGCAAGGCAAGATCGGTATACACTTTTGCCGTTCGTTCATTAAAATTTCCTGTGCCCACATATGTGTACATCTTTTCGGCGCTACCTTTTTTTCGCGTGATCTGTAATAATTTGGAATGCACTTTTAGGTTTTGATGTCCAAAGAATACTTTGGCACCGGTTTCCTTCAATCGGTTCGACCAATATAAGTTGTTTTCTTCGTCGAAGCGCGCTTGCAATTCAAAAATTACGGTCACCTCCTTACCATTATAGATTGCGGCCATCAAAGCTTTCATGATCTGCGAATTCGCCGTGACCCTGTAAATATTGATCTTAATCTTTGAAACATAGGGATCAATGGCTGCTTCTCGCAAAAGGTCCACAATGTAACCAAACCGCTGATAAGGAAAGTGCAGCATAAAGTCTTTCTTACCTATCATTTCAATCAAACTACGCTGATTTTCCAATTCAGGATGTGCAACGGATACTTGTTTTTTAAATCTTAATTCTTTTCTTCCGAATGTAGGAAAAGACATAAAATCCTTGAAATTGTGATACTTTCCACCCGGAATAGTGTTCACGCCAAATTGAATATTGAGTGCCGCTAGTAAAAAATCCAGGAGATCTTTGGGCATTTTATCATCATAGACGAAACGTACCGGTTTCCCCTTCTTGCGTTGTTTCAAACTGTTCTGAATCTTTTCTATGAAAGAAACAGAAAGATCATCATCCAAATCTAGCTCTGCATCACGTGTAAATTTGAAGGTAAAAGCCTCAAAATTCTCAAAATCGAAAATGGCGAATATTTCTCTTAAGTGTAAACGGATAATATCATCCAACAAGATAAAATACTGCTTTTCCTTGTCCTTGATGGTATAGATTCTTGGTTGTTCTGTTGGTATCTGGATCAGTGCAAATTTTGATTTTTTGGTTTTTCCACCTGACATTTTTATGGCCAGATAAATACCCGAATCCCTTAAACGCGGAAAAGGCGTCTTTTTTTCTAGAATGATGGGAAAGATTGCATGTTTTAAATCGAGCTCAAAGTAAGAAGAAAGTGCTAACTTCATCTCCACAGAACAATTACTTTCATCGAGTTGATAAATCCCTTTTTCTTGAAGGGCGATCAAAACATCTTCATAGGCTTTTTCAAAATTGTCCAATTGCTTTAATACTGTTTTACGTACAGCATTATACAGTTCTGAGGTGCTGCCCTTATAGCCATCAACGGATTTCTTATTGAATTCGATCATACGTCGAAGGTTAGCCACCCTTACACGATAGAATTCATCCATGTTATTGGAATAAATACCCAAGTAGCGCATTCGCTCTGCCAAAGGAACATCCTTATCCATTGCTTCCTGGAGTACGCGTTCATTAAATGCTAACCAGCTTAATTCCCTATTGATCAATTGCGCCATATTCAAATTTAGCAATTCATTTCAATAAAAAATGGCTGCGATTAAACAGCCATCTTTATTTATACTTTCATTCCTTTTACCACTCGGTCTTTGCGTTTCACCTTCTGAAGTTTTTTCAACACAACCATCAGATATGCATTTCCGCTGGACGAACTGGTCGTATACTTTTCATTGCCATAAGTCAATTTTCCACCTACATTTTGTTCCCATTCTGCAACTAGATAATATTTACCATTGGCTTGATTAGGTCGTGTAGAGAACGTAATCGTTTTTGCTAATCCCGGTTCAAAACGAAGGATGTACTCTCCATTCGGTCCAAAGCCTTCAAAAACACATTTGGTATTGATCGGTATAATTACGCGCTCCTGCTCCTTTGACGAAGAAGAAACCAAAGATCCTCCGTCAGTTGTGCCCTGAGATCCAGTTTGCTTACTCTTTTCAAAAATAATTGTCGCCGAAGTGTAAAACTGTACTTTTCTAAGATCCTTATCCGTTTCCAGATTGTATTCATCGCGGATCGCATTCGTGTACGGTACTTTTGTTCCACAAGAATAAAGTACAACGCCAAGTAATAAAATAAATAGGTATCTCATCTTTTTCAATTTTTGCAAATATAATCAATGCGATACAAAAACAATACCTAAGAAGCAGATCAAAAAATAGCGTTAAATTTGTTTTAAACTGTTTTTGCCATGAGTACCCAAGTAAAATCTTTTATGTTCAATCCTTTTCAGGAAAACACCTATATTGTTTCTGACCAAAAAAACAACTGTGTGATCATTGATCCGGGCTGTTACGAACGACATGAGCAGCAGGAATTATTGGATTACATTCAAGAAAATAATTTAAAACCCTTGGCTATTTTAAATACGCACGCCCACATAGATCACATTTTAGGCAATGCATTTTTGAAGCGACACTTTAACATTGATCTCTACTTGCACGAAGGGGATTTGAACACCATGTCGGCAGTTGACAGTTATGCGCATGTTTATGGATTTGTAGGTTATCAAAGTTCTCCTATGCCGGACGTCATACTAAAAGGCGATGAAAAACTAACCTTTGGCGAAATAGATTTTCAGGTTTATTTCACTCCAGGACATGCACCCGGCCATGTGGTTTTTTACAATGAAGCAGACAAATATGTTATTAACGGAGATGTTTTGTTCAAGGGAAGCTTTGGAAGGACAGATCTACCTGGAGGAGATATGGACATTTTAAAAAGATCGATCCATACTGTACTTTTTCATTTACCCGATGACACAACGGTGTATTGTGGTCATGGACCAAGTACTACGATTGGAGAAGAAAA